>CAYJHV010000234.1:0-3308 GCA_964369825.1 uncultured Desulfovibrionaceae bacterium
GGGAAAACTTTTTGGCGCTAGCAAAAGTTTTCCCCCAAAAAATATCTCAAATTACAATTCCGTAGTTATGTATTTTCCCTATACACCATACCCGACAAGATTTCTTGCCCTGTGGATTCAAGTACTGCTCTCCAAAGTTCCGATTGAATATTCAACCTACGCCGTCCTCTTGTGACCAAATCCAAGGGTAAATGCACAAAATGGTCTTGTAATTTGGCAACCACCATATGAGTGCGCCCTGCCATGGCTGCATGTACGGCATGTTGCCCTAAAAATCCGCAATACACGCTGTCATAGGCGTTGGAGGAAACCGAACGAATCATATAACTTGGATCAATCATTTTCAACACAAAAGGGAATTCCCGTGCATTGAAATAATTTTCAATTTCATTTTTAAGCAGAGTTTGAATATCCCCCAAGACTTTGTTGCCGGAAGGATCCGTATCGGAATTTTCTTTGAGAAGATGACTGCCGGCACCTTCTGCCACCACAATAACAGCATGTTGACGCTTCAATAGGCGTTGCTCAAGTGCCGGTAAAAGACCACCGTCACCGTGCAATTTAAATTCGGCTTCCGGCACGAGCACAAAATTTACGTCCTTCAAAGCAAGCGTTGCCTGCGCCGCAATAAAGCCGGACTCCCGCCCCATGAGCTTCACAAGTCCAATACCATGATGCGCACACACAGCTTCGGTATGAGCAGAGCGAATGGCACTGGTAGCCTGCTCAACGGCGGTATTGAATCCAAAGGATTGTTGTACAAAATTAATATCATTATCAATGGTTTTGGGAATGCCGATAACAGAAATATTGAGATTCCTTGCATTAACTTCATTGCTGATGCTCAACGCAGCCTTCATGGTACCGTCGCCCCCGATGACAAAAAGCACGCTGATATTCATACGTTCCAATGTATCCACAATATATTCAGAGGATTGCGGTCCACGAGAAGTACCTAAAAAAGTACCGCCAAACATATGAATGTCTGCCACTTCATTGGGACCAAGCTCCAACACTTTATGCCCAAACTCAGGAATAAAGCCCTCAAGTCCATAGCGAAAACCTAAAACGCTGGGTACTTTATACGCATGGTGTGATTGCATAACCAAGGCACGAATAACATCGTTAATACCCGGGCACAAACCACCGCAAGTAACTATGGCACACTTTGCCCTTGACGGTTCAAAGTATAATTTCTTACGAGGACCTGCCGGTTCAAAGCCCATGGAAGTGGGGGCACTCAGCTCGGCAGATACCTCCGGCCCCACAAAAAATTTTAATTTTTCATCTCCGGTCCACATTCCATAAGGCAATTTTGAATCAATTTTTGCATTGCCAAGGCAACGAATATCTGTGCAAAGGCTAGGTTCATTATCCATAAAAATCTCCTTTCTTGCTCAGCTTTAGGGTTGATAATTCTAGAAAAGTTATATTAATTGAATTATTGGATCTTTAAAACTGCCTAATGCGGCAAATCAAGCTCTTTTGCACTTTCGGTCATGGCATTGATGGAAAGGGTTAAAAAAGTGTCCAAATCCAAACCGATTTTTTCACATTCTCTGATGTTTTCACGACTTACCGATGCTGCAAAAGCTTTGTCCTTCATTTTTTTCTTCAAACTTTTAGCTTGCATACCGGTAATTCCGGTGGGACGCACCAAGGCAGCCGTAACCACAAGACCGGTAACGCTTTCACCGCAACGCAAGGCAAAATCCAAGCGATTTTGTGGCTCATTGCCATTCATTTCGCCATTATGAGCACGTATGGCCTGCAGTGCTTGCGCCGGTAATTTTCCTTCCAAAAGTTCGCAACCCACAAGACCATGTTTTTCAGGATTCTGCGCCGTTTGTGCATAGTCAACATCATGTAAAAGACCGGTCAACGACCACAGTGTGACATCTTCGTTAAAGTGTTTGGCAAGAGATGCCATAACAGCTTCGGAAGCAAGGGCATGTTGCACCAAAAAAGCTTCGGTGGTATGAGCTTTAACCATATCAAGGGCATCTTGGCGTGAAATATATTCTGACATATACTATCCTTATTAAAATTAAAATCTTTGCTTCAAAAGTATTTTAAAGCAAAGAATCATTGTAATGCATAAAGCACACTGTGGCAAGTTAAGAGAAAACGATTAAAATTCAGTTGGTTAAATAATATAAAATGACAATTTGAATGACAATTAACGAACGATGTAAAAACTTATGCCCACATAATTTTTTACTTCTTTAAGATAATCCAGCAAATCAAGTACAACCACCTTCTTTTGCCTAATGCTCGCATGATAAAGCTTGCCCTTTTTGAGCAAGCCCATATGGGTTACTTGCGTTGCATTGAGTGACGCATATTGTTCTATCATGTCAAAAGTTCTTCTCGGAGGTTTTCGAAGGAAAAAAACAACCATAAATTCCGGTAAAGTTCGTAAAAATTCTTTATTTATATACTCAACAGGCACAAAAGGAATGGAAGCACTCACAAATCTAGGGAAAGAACGTGCGTGCCGCATATAGTTACTGTCTTTATTTTTTATCATTTTATGATTGACAAACCAATAGCGAAGAGGAAAAACCAATTCACTCATCAGCGTATGCGGCATGGGGTATTCTGCAATAAAATTGTATTTAATGGCATTGGGTATCCAATGTACTTCCATAACATGGGCTCGAGAAAAAAAACCTATTTCACCGTTAATATAGCGCAATTTCACAAGATTTTCCATGAATTCAGTGTTGTCTTTGTTTTGCTTATGGTGCGCAAGCACTGTTTCCACATAGGTTGTGCAATCAAAACCATCTTCTCGAAAAAGAGGATGCGAATCATATTTGCTATTTTCACCTTCGCCCAAAGGATTCACCACATAAGGTACGCCCTTGTAATAATCAATAGCAAAGACACTTTGCGGGTACAGTACGCAGCAAAACAAAGCCGGCATGAGCAAGCTGATCTTAAGAAAGTATGGTGTTTTTTTGTTGTATTTTTTCATATTTTAGTCGCTTTATGTATTGATTGTATACTAATTGATTGCACTTTACAAGTCCGGCATAATTTCAAACATGGCATTTCAATTTCTTTCCTTTTATAGCAAAACAATATAAAAGGAAAGTGGGCGAACCTCCGAGTTTCAATTACCTAAAAGGAGGTGTCCTATGAAGCACTTTCTGCTAGACATTCTTGCTATGATAATAGCATGAATTATTGTGGCTTTTGTGGAACATTTGTTTAAAAACATGTAACCACAAGTTTCAAGCCCCGGCAGGACTAATACTCCATACCGGGGCTTGAAACTTGTAACACTCATATGCTTACAGGGG
>CAYJHV010000235.1:0-3304 GCA_964369825.1 uncultured Desulfovibrionaceae bacterium
CTGAACTCAATTTATTGAGTTACATGCAAAATTTTACGGATGAAAATATGAAACTTTGTATTGTGGGAACAGGCTATGTGGGACTTGTCTCTGCTGCCTGCTTTGCCGAAATGGGAAATACTGTTACTTGTGTTGATGTGAATCCTCAGGTTGTGGAAAGATTAAATGCCGGTTTTGTACATATTTTTGAGCCGGGACTTGAAAGCATGGTAAAACGCAGTCACGGCGACGGACGTTTGACGTTCACCACCTCATTGAAAGATGCACTCAAAGATGCCGACCTTGCTTTCATTTGCGTGGGTACCCCTTCCAGTGAGGATGGCTCTTGTGATTTGAGCTATGTGGAACAAGTTGCCAGTGACATTGGACGCCACATGATGCGAGAACTTATTGTGGTTGATAAGTCGACGGTGCCGGTGGGTACAGCCGACAGAGTGCGTACACTCATAGAACAATCATTGGTTTTGCGCCAAACCAGCATTGATTTTGAAGTGGTTTCCAATCCTGAATTTTTGAAAGAGGGTGATGCCATTAGTGATTTTATGAAGCCGGATCGTGTGGTTATCGGAACTTCCAATGAGAAAACCGCCGCCATAATGCGTGAACTTTATGCTCCTTTCACCAGAAATCATGGAAAAATCATCGTCATGGGCGTGCGTAGTGCAGAAATGACCAAGTATGCTGCCAATTGTATGTTGGCAACAAAAATTTCTTTTATCAATGAAATTGCTACCATCTGCGAAAAAGTTGGTGCTGACGTGCGTGATGTTCGTACCGGCATCGGTTCTGATTCACGTATTGGCTATCAATTTATCTATCCCGGTGTTGGCTATGGCGGTTCTTGTTTTCCTAAGGATGTTAAGGCACTTATTCATACTGCCAACAAGGCTGAGGTAATGCCCGAACTCTTAAATGCCGTGGAAAATGTTAATGCTCGCCAAAAGAAAAGTATGGCTTTGCGTATTATGGATTATTTTGAGTCTCAAGGCGGCGTTGCCGGAAAAACTCTTGCTCTCTGGGGGCTTGCATTTAAGGCTAATACCGATGATATGCGTGATGCCGCTTCTCTTGCTATTATCAAAGAACTTACAGCTAAAGGTATGAAAATTCGCTCCTTTGACCCTATTGCCGGAGAAAATGCAGCTCGTATCCTTAAAGACAACCCATTAGTTGAAGTTGAAGACAATCAATATGCCGTGTGCCAAGATGCTTCTGCTTTGCTTGTGGTTACCGAATGGAATCAATTCCGTAATCCTGACTTTGAACGCATCAAAAAAATGCTAAAAGCACCTATTTTATTTGACGGACGCAATCTCTATAATCCCATAAATATGGCGGATTTGGGTTTTGCGTATTTTTGTGTTGGTCGAAAATAAGTTTTCAAACAATGATTCCAATTCTAATTTCAATTTTTATTAATACGACTTATAAAACTAGAATGCGTACCGGAACGTAATTTTAACTTGGAATTAGAATAATCCTTGCAAAAAATGAATACTTAGTTTACAAGAAAAACCGTGCCGTGATGGTGGAATTGGTAGACACGCTAGACTCAGAATCTAGTGCTCGCAAGGGCATGGGAGTTCAAATCTCCCTCTCGGCACCAATGATTAGAAACTATTAATATATAAAGTTAAATTAAAATCCCTTTAAGGCTGTCCGCTAGACTTTCTTAAAGGGATTTTTTGGTGCAATTTAATCTAAAAATGTATTTTACTGAAATTATAGAATATAACCTTAAAGTATGCTCAATAAGTCTGTCGCCATTGTGAACACTAGCTAAAACCTATAACCTGTTGTTTTCTTGTAGAACTTTTTATGTAATACTCTTGCTATAACTTTAAAAATGGTGCAATGAGGTGTAATATGGTGTAGTATTTATAAATTACTTAACAACTTTGCAGCGTTATGTAAGTCCTTTGGATTAAAATGTGCATGCCTCGCAGTGGTGGTAATTGTTGTGTGTCCCATCCATTCTTTAATTATTGGCATGGTAACCCCTGCTTGGCTCAAGCGTGTTGCACAAGTATGCCGGAGCATGTGAGGGACAAATTGTTCATCTTTATCCATGCCCATATGGTATCTTATGATTGCCCAAGTTCTCCGTAGCCACGCATTACTGCCTTCAGGAAATAATAAACCATGACCTCCAATAGCCATTATGAGAGGTGTTCCCCATTTTTCTGTCCAAAGAATGGGGAACACCTCTCCTCTGCTCATGATGTTTCTCCGTTTGTTAAAGTGTTCTTTGGATAATAAAAAAGACGGTCTTTTTACTGACCGTCTCTTTATTGCTTGAATGTTTTTAGTGATATTATTTATGAGTCTGCTTTTTACCTTTGATGTAAGAAGCCGCACCGACACAGAAAAGCGCAATACTAAAAAGTAAAATTCCTAT
The DNA here is from genome assembly GCA_964369825.1 of uncultured Desulfovibrionaceae bacterium. Lineage (GTDB taxonomy): Bacteria > Desulfobacterota > Desulfovibrionia > Desulfovibrionales > Desulfovibrionaceae > CAYJAD01. The sequence goes on from CAYJHV010000235.1 coordinate 2,399, forward strand.
CCACATATTCATATTTTAGCTTCCCAATATGTTAGAATATAACTGAAAATCATACAGATACTTGCCACAATAGCACCAAAGATGCTTCCTTGATAAAGTGCAATAAGAATACTACCAACTGCAATTTTCTCTAAAGCGTCCGCTGTACGTTTCAAAAAAGCTTTATGCATTTATTGTTCCTCCTCCTTTGTTCTTAAAGATAAGCCTTTAAGGTTGGCTTGTCTATAGTTGACTGTGCTCACTGTAATATTACACAATCAATGGAAAAGGGAAGGCGTTCTCTTGTTTCCTTCCCTTCCCTTCCCTTTTCTATGGTGATGTAATAACCTACATGTTCCCCAACTTTACAAGCTCACCTATAAAGAAGGCGGTAGCAACTCCAAAATTTATGAGTACCAAGCCAAGTGCCACACAACACCATTTTAAGGCTTTTGCATTTTTGGCAAGTAGTTCCTGCCGATGTGCTTCGCTTCTTATTGTCATTATCTTACTCTCATTCATTATAGTATTGCGAAAAATCGGCACATGCCGCACAGCAAACCTCACCGCATAAGAAATGCACTTCATCTTCATGCACTTCACAGCCACAATGGATATGGAAAATACATGGCATTCTCTTTCTGATATCTGTTCGCCATAGTAAGGGTTTTAGCTACCATAAGCCGCTGTCCCATGTACTTGATGTTTTTTCCATGCACTATGGAAGCACTTTTTTTCCACGCTTTGAGGTCTTCTTCATTAAGAGTAGCCAATCACTCATGTTTCATCCTACTTGTAGCAGCATCTGTAATATCAGCTCCACATACAGGGCATACAGGTAAGGACAAATAATCTCTGGGAGGTAAGCCGGCGACACCTCCATCGGTCTTGTCCCATATATGAGTAACGACCTCTAAGATATTTTTA
>CAYJHV010000236.1:0-3284 GCA_964369825.1 uncultured Desulfovibrionaceae bacterium
TGGGGTCTTGTACTTGCTTCCGGCATTGCCAGCCACGTTGTCGCTTAATTTTTAGTCAAGCTTTAAAGCTAGTAATTTTTTATTTTTCTTAGCTTTAAGAATGCTCCTCCAGTAAAACGCGCAATAATAATTGTTTGTTTTGTTGTCAGGAGCATTTTTTATGTTCGTGACAGTTTATTATTCCAGCCTGTTAAGACGCATTATTCCTATTTTTTTCATAAAAAAAGAAGTGTTGCTCATTTTGCCTTTATAAAGTACATTGTCACTTTATTTTCACATATATATTTTCTGGAGTAATCAAAATGAGTTTACCAAAATTAACCATTGGTGATGTTACCGCCGATATTCCCATCATTCAAGGCGGAATGGGAGTTGGCATATCACTTTCGGGTTTGGCATCAGCGGTTGCCAATGAAGGCGGTATAGGCGTTATTGCCGGAGCCATGATTGGTATGAAAGAACCTGATATAGCAAAAAATCCCATTGAAGCCAATGTAAGAGCTTTAAGGCAAGAAATACAAAAAGCACGTGAACTTACTTCAGGTCTGTTGGGTGTTAATATTATGGTTGCTTTAACCACATTCACTGAAATGGTGAAAACTTCCATAGAAAGCCGTGCTGATTTTATTTTTTCCGGAGCAGGTTTGCCTTTAGAATTGCCAAAAATTTTCCGTGATGTTTGTGAGCAAAAAAAGGAAGAATTTCGAACCAAGCTTGTGCCCATAGTTTCTTCGGCAAGAGCTGCTTCCATTATTGCAAAAAAATGGCTTAACCGTGCAAATTATGTTCCTGACGCCTTTGTATTGGAAGGTCCAAAGGCAGGGGGGCATTTGGGCTATAAAGCAGAAGATTTGGATAAGCCTGAATTTTCCTTGGAAAAACTGGTGCCTGAGCTTGTGGATGTGGCAAAAAGTCTTGAAGACAAGGCGGGGCGTTCGGTACCCATCATTGCCGGTGGCGGAGTATATTCCGGTGCCGATATTAAACAAATGCTAGAACTTGGTGCTTCCGGTGTACAAATGGGCACACGTTTTGTGGCCACGCATGAATGTGACGCCAATATACGCTTCAAGGAAGCCTTTGTGGCAGCAAAAAAAGAAGATATTACCATAATAAAAAGTCCGGTGGGTATGCCGGGTCGTGCTCTTAACGGGCCTTTTGTGAACTCCATGCGAGAAGGCAATAAAAAACCTTTTAAATGTGCTTTTCATTGTGTGCATACTTGCGAGCAAGAGAAAACTCCCTATTGCATAGCCATGGCATTGATAAGTGCCATGCGTGGAAATCTTGAGAGAGGTTTTGCTTTTTGTGGAACCAATGTATGGAAAATTGATCGAGTTATGAGCGTTCGAGAGCTTATTCAAATATTGCAAAAAGAATTTGATGAGGCGATGCAGAAAATTTGCGTTAAAAAGGACGTACTGCTAAGCGCATGATGCTATACTGCTAAATTATCCAAAGCACGGTTGAAATTGACCGTGCTTTTTATTTTCCGCTGTGAAGCTTCCAGTAATTTATCTTTATTTCTTGTTCGTCCTGTACAGCAATACCTTCACTGTCGATACAACATTGATCCGTCAAAAAAGCCAAAAGTTTTTGCAAGGTATCATATTGTGCCGTGCAATACAGCGTTCTTCCATCCCTTCTTTGTTTAATAAGCGATACTGCCAAAAGTGCCGAAATATGATGACTTAAAGTTGAACCGGGTATTTCCAACTCTTTTTGTAAGGTACCGACACTTAATCCATTGGTTCCGGCAGTTACCAATTTGCGATAAATCTGAAGCCTTGTACTGTGACCAAGTTCTTTCAGTAAAGCCGCTGCGCTATCAATGTCCATAATCACCTCATAAAGTATATTAAACTGCTATAGATAAAAAAATCTAAAAATTAAAGTTATATTATACAAAAAAACTACATTTGCTCATAAATGCTCTTGACATAGTAAATATTTCGATTATACTAGAAATATAAAACGAAAAGGAGTTCTTAAATGGAAACTTATATGCCTATGCTCAAAGATACCCTCGGTATGTTCTTATTTTTAGGTGTTGAATTGTCAGTATTATTTATCATCATCTCAGCCGGTGTTTCTTTATTACAACAATATGTGCCTGACAGCAAGGTGCAAAAATTACTGGGCGCAGAGCAAGGGAGAGGATATATTTTAGCCGCAGCAATCGGTGCCATAACTCCTTTTTGTACTTGTTCCACCATTCCCATGCTTCGAGGGCTTTTGCGAGCTAAAGCCGGCTTTGGACCAACGCTTACCTTTCTTTTTGCATCTCCCTTACTCAATCCCATAATTATAGGATTGTTTGTGGTAACTTTTGGCATCAAAGTCACCATTACGTATACAATCATTGCTTTGGTGGTATCCATAGTTGCCGGCATTATTTTAAAATATATGAATTTTGAACGCTATATTCTGGAAGAAACAAATACCGCAACAGCTTCATGTTGCGAAACACAAGCAAAAGATAAAGTCATTGACATTAAACCTTTAAATACAAATAACATGAAACAAAGCGTAAATCCGCAGGCAACTAGCGCAACATGCTGCACGTCTAAAAATGAAGATTTCGGTATAAAACCATTTGCTGTTGCGGATAATGCTTGTTGTACTAACGTAAGCTCAAGCGCAATACCGCAAGATGACAAGGTAAGCGAAACATGTTGTTCTACGGAAAACGAAAAGCCTACTTTAAAACCATTTGCTATGAATGATACGGCTTGTTGTACAAGTCAAAACGTAATACCGCAAGACGAAACAGCCTCTTGTTGCGGAAATCAAAATGCAAACTCTCAAGATGAAACAGCTTCTTGTTGCGCAAGTCAAAACGCAATACCGCAAGCAAGCTCCTCTTGTTGCGCAAGTACGCCAAAACCTGTAAGTGACACTTTTAAGCAAAAATGCAAGGTAGCTTTAATAGATGGTTATGGGCAGTTTAAAGCAGTATTACCTTATCTTTTATTGGGCATTTCCTTGGGGGCAGTCATCTATGGTTTTGTACCTTCTGACTTCATAGTGCAGTATGCCAGCGGTGACAGTATCTTTGCGGTACCCATTGCCGCAATTATCGGAATTCCGCTTTATATTCGTGTGGAAGCATTGATTCCACTTTCAGAAGTGCTTGTCTCTAAGGGAATGGGACTTGGACCGGTGATGGCTTTGATTATTGGCGGGGGAGGAGCCAGTCTCACGGAAGTTATTCTCTTGAAATCCATGTTTAAAACTCCGGTAATTATAGCATTTTTAATTGTTATTTTAACAATGGCTGTAGG
>CAYJHV010000237.1:0-3276 GCA_964369825.1 uncultured Desulfovibrionaceae bacterium
GGGGGAAGAACCTTTTGTTCACAAAAGGTTTTCCCCCAGAAAAAATATCATTATTGCTATATAAGGATGAAAGTTGGGTAATATTTTTAGTGTGGCTGAACTGACTGCCAATATAAAGGGCAGCCTCGAAAAGCATTTTCCTTTTGTGTGGGTAAAGGGAGAAGTGAGTAATCTTGCACATCCAAGCTCGGGGCATTTGTATTTTGCGCTTAAAGATCAAGATGCTTTGCTCAATTGTGTATGGTTTAAGCACGCTCAGCGCACGGAAGAAAAATTTGATCCCCTCACCGGAGAGGTTTTTGAGGACGGACCTCGTCCTTCCATGGCGCAAAAGCTTCAAAATGGACAGGAAATTTTATGCGCCGGCAGTATTTCTTTGTACGCTCCTCGAGGTGCCTACCAGCTTATTGTTTCCCTAGTACAAGAAGGTGGGAGAGGGGCTTTATATGCCGCTTTTGAGGCACTTAAAGCAAAACTGGAAGTGCAAGGCTATTTTAGCCAAGCCCGCAAAAGAGCTTTGCCTGCGCATCCAAGGCGTGTGGCAGTGATTACCGCACCCGGCGGAGCTGCCATACAGGATTTTTTGCGCATCGCATCTTTACGTGGACTGGGTAATTGCATTGATATTTATCCCGTTCCGGTGCAAGGTGATGCGGCAGCACCTGCCATAGTTAAGGCTTTTGCGCAAATTGAAAAGCGATTACGGCATGATGCTAATAATGCTCCCGAAGTTATAGTGCTCATTCGTGGTGGAGGTTCACTGGAAGATTTATGGGCTTTCAATGAAGAAATGGTGGCGCAAGCTATTTTTACTTCTTCATTACCGGTGCTTACGGGAATCGGACATGAGGTGGATATTTCCATTGCAGATTTAACTGCCGATGTACGTGCCGCAACCCCCACCCATGCGGCGCAATTGCTGTGGCTTTTACGTGATGAATATATGCAAAGACTTGATACCTTGGAACTTGCCTTGCAAAGTGTTGGGGAAAGGATTATGGAACATCTTTCGGAAAAGTTGTTGCATAAGGAGCAGGCTTTGCGCTGGCTTTCACCCTTGCAGGCATGGCAACGAAAAGAAGAAAGTCTTCAGAAAAACATACAAAAATTACAATGGTATAAAGAGAGAATTCTTGAAAATAAAGATCGTGCATTGGAAAATTTAGAAAAAAAATTACCGTATATTGTCAATGCCATACATTCACGAGAAAATACGCTGTCCAACATTATTTTACGTTTAGAGCATGGTACACAAAATATTTTTTTGCAAAAAGAACATATTTTACAAAAAATGGAAGTAGAACTCAAAGCTTGTGACCCACTTTCTCCTCTGAACAAGGGCTATGCCTTGGTGCAAGATGTGCAAGGAAATACTTTGCGTTCGGTAAAAAAAGTACAATCCGGTCAGGATATTTGTTTACAATTGGCAGATGGCAATATAGATGCTTTGGTGAAAAAGATTACAAAAAATAAATCTTCATAAAAGAAAGAGCAGACTTCATTCATAATACAATCAGCTATCATTTATACTACTTTAATGTGTTTAATGAATATCTAAAGCTATACATAGAGTAAAGGAATTTCATGAAATCAAAGGATAAAAAACAAAGTTTTGAAGGGCGTATGCAACGCTTGCAAGATATAGTGCAAAGCATGGAAAGAGGCGATATTCCTTTAAGTGAAAGCGTGGCTTTGTATAAAGAAGGTATGCAACTGAGCAAGGAATGTCGTACTGAACTTGAGCAAGCTCGCCATGAAATTCGCTTGATGACAGAGGATGGAGCGCAAGAATTTATTGTGACTGATGAGGTGGAGGAAAAATGAGTACAGCATTTGATGTGCAAGAGCTGAAAGTCGTTTTGCAAGAGCGTGCAGCCATGGTGGAAGCGTGGCTTGGAAATTGCTTGAAAGCCCATGCCATGAACAATTGTCAAGGGCACAGTGTACCGCCTTTTCTGCCAAATTCCCTACGAGAAGCCATGGAATACAGCTTGATGGCCGGCGGTAAGCGTATACGTCCCATTTTGTGTTTGACCACGGCAAAATTGTGCGGTCTGAACATGGAAAAAATTCTTCCCTTTGCCTGTGCCATTGAGATGATTCACACTTATTCGCTTATCCATGACGATCTTCCGGCCATGGACGACGATGATTTACGCCGAGGCAAGCCTTCCAGCCACAAACAATTTGGGGAGGCTACAGCCATTTTAGCCGGAGATGCCTTGCTCACCGATGCCTTTGTTTTCATGACTTCCGTTTCTTCGTGTTGCTCCACCGGCAGTGTGGGTGCAGAAGAATGTTTAAGGGCTTTGGCATACTTGGGACGAGCCGCAGGCAGTCACGGGATGGTGGGTGGTCAGGTGCTTGATATGCAATATACGGGCAAAACTGACATACGTTTAGAGAATTTACGCACCATGCACGGTATGAAAACCGGTGCTTTACTACAAGCCAGTTGTGTGTGCGGTGCTTTACTTGCCGGAGCAGAGCTTAATATAATAAAATCACTTGAAGTATATGGAGCGGCACTGGGAACAGCTTTTCAAATTGCCGATGATATTTTGGATGTAACTTCGGATACTGCCACCCTCGGCAAGCCTGCCGGCAGTGATGTTTCACTGGGAAAAAATACCTATCCCGCTCTTGTGGGGCTTGAGCAAAGCCGCCTGCTGGCAGAGGAACAGAAAGATATAGCTTTGCAAAGTCTTGAGCATTTTGAAGGTAACGAAGCACAATTTTTACGAAGTCTTGCACATTATGTTGTTCTGCGTACCACATAAATAGGTCACAGGTTATTCTAATTTTTAATGTGTTTACTTTTATTTGGGGGAAACTTTTGCTTGCGCCAAAAAGTTTGCGTTGCTCTCGATTTGCGTAAAGCTCGCAAGCTCGCTAACGCAAACGCCTTCGGCGCCCGTTGGGTCGGCCCCCAAACCCCCTTCAAAACGCGCTTACGGCTCATTCCCTTCGGAAATGAGCTAAAAATTATATGTAAAACTGAAATTTTAATTAATAAGTTAAAATTAAAGCAAGCTACTGGAATATAGTAAACACTTAATATATAATATTTTTTTGGAATTTTGAATTGTATGACAGAACAACAGCCTTTAGCCGAGCATTTACGTCCCGATGAATTTGAGAGTTTTGTGGGACAAGGGCATCTTAAGGAAAGGATACAAGCCTTTTTGACAGCAAAACGTTTGCCTTCTTTGCTTTTTTTCGGTCCGCCCGGCTGTGGTAAATCTACTCTTGCGCTCTTACTTGCCAAAGCAAGAA
>CAYJHV010000238.1:0-454 GCA_964369825.1 uncultured Desulfovibrionaceae bacterium
TGGGTACAAGCTAGGGATGTTGCTTTTGTGGATCAAGCTCTCATTAATAAATACAGAAGCCTTCCTCTTGCCGCTTTGATTCGTGATCGGGTACAATTACGTACAAAAAAGGGCAGTCATCTTGGGCAATCTTACATTGGCGCAACCTTTCCGCAGGTAAGCGCAGGACGTAACTTCACCTTATTAGTACCACAACGTGCAAGTAATGGCATGGCAAAAAGCGTACAAGCGGTGATTTCCGGCTCCGATGCCGTAACTATGCCCATGCCCATAACTGCCATGAATGTGGCAACGGTTGGAAATGTGATGATGGGTCAAACCTATGGGTGGGGAGGTGTTAATGAAAATCGTGATTGTTCCTCTGCCATGCGTGATATGTTCACACCCTTTGGTATTTCCATGCCTCGCAATTCACTAGGTCAATATAGATCAGGTCAGGAAATGTCCTTGGCAG
>CAYJHV010000238.1:464-3276 GCA_964369825.1 uncultured Desulfovibrionaceae bacterium
GGACTGGACGATGCTACAAAGTTGAGTACCATTGCCTCCCAAGCCAGCCCATTTAAAACTTTAATTTGGATGCCCGGGCACATTGGTTTGTACCTTGGTAATGTTGACGGGAAACCTGTGATGTTTCACAATGTATGGGGCGTAAGAGTCAATGAAGGCCCGGGGCATGACGATCGCCATGTTATCGGTAAAGCGGTAATTACCACCTTGGAACCCGGTAAAGAATTGCCAAATCTCTATAATGATCAAACTCTTATTAGGCGTATTGGGGGTATTTCCTTCCTGCCTTAACAGTATATGCCGAAAAAAAGTTCGTGATTGAAAGGCATCGTTTCAAAAGGTTATTACTGACAAAAACATGCAAACATATAATTTTATAGTCAGCTTAGAAAATACTGAGCGTTTAAATATGCGCATTGATGCATTTTTGAACGCTCAGTTATCCGATATTTCAAGAGAAAAAATCAAAAAAGCCATTCAAAACGCACAATGTCAGGTGGATGGGTTGGTGGTACGTTCTGCCGGCACAAAGTTAAAACTTGGGCAATGCGTAGAGTTGACCTTGGAACCGCCGGCATTGCAATTGACAGCGGAAGATGGCGAAGTGGAGATACTTTTTGAAGATGAACACCTGCTCATTTGCCATAAACAAGCAGGGCTTACCGTTCATCCTTGTCCGTCTTGCCCGTCAAATACTCTCATTCAACGCCTTGCCTTCCGCTATCCCACCTTGCTTTTGCAAGAGGGTTTACGCCCCGGTATTGTTCACAGACTTGATAAAGATACCAGCGGCCTCTTGGTTGTTGCTTTAACCGAAGGTGCACGCTTGCAGCTCAGTGAAAGTTTTGCCGCTCGCACGGTTCATAAAGAATATCTTGCCTTGGTGCAAGGTATCATTGAAGAAAGTGGCGAAATAGCTTTGGCCATCGGGCGTCATCCCACCATAAAAGTTAAAATGGCTGCGGTTCCTGAAAATAAGGGCGGTAAAGCTGCTAAAAGTGCATGGCAAAGACTATATGCCGATCCTAACGGACTTTTTTCCTTGGTGAAAGTGACCATTTTCAGCGGACGTACTCATCAAATTCGTGTGCATATGGCAGAGCTTGGACATGCGCTGTTCGGCGATTCCTTGTATGCTTCATCTACTCAATCTCCCGAATATACTCAAAATTGTAAACGGCAGATGCTGCACGCTTGGCATTTAGCTTTTACTCATCCCATAAATCATGGACAGTGCGATTTTTATTGTGAACCGCCGGAAGATTTTTTTACTTGTGCATTGAATCTTACGCACAAAGTGAAAAAAATTATCATTACCGGCCTTGCGGGCTGCGGTAAGTCCTCACTTTTACAGATTTTTGCCGGAGCAGGTATTGCCACCTTCAGTGCCGATGCTGTGGTGGCACAGCTCTATGCCGTCGGCGGTGGCGGACACAGTTATTTTTATAAACGATTTCAAACTCGTTTCATGGAGCACAAAAAAGCTCCCATAAATAGGCAAACTTTACGTCTTGCCATGCAAGAAGATGCGCATTTGCGTCATGAAGTAGAATGTGTTATTCACGGTCTTGTACGTGAACAAATGACAGCATTTTGGCAGGAATGCCACGAAAAAAATCTTGATTTTGCAGTGGCCGAAATTCCGTTGTATTTGGAAAATGGCTGGAAAAATCGAGAAAAAGCACATATTGTGGGTGTTTCTTGTGCTCAAAATATACGCCATGCACGCCTTTACGAACACAGGCAATGGGATGCACAGCATTGCCAAACCATAGATGCGTGGCAATGGCCTGAAGAGAAAAAGATGGCTGCTTGTGATACAATCATTGCCAATGATGCAAACCTTGAAGATTTGGAAAAGCGTGCGCAAGCTTTTATACATGAGTTGGAAAAAAATATTACACAAAGAAAACAAAGTTTTTATGAGCACTTGCAAAGCCTTTGTGCTCCAAATAAACAATAAAGAGGAAGAAACATGGAAGTATGCCTTGGTTATGTGCGCAATGAAGCCATGATGTTGCGCCTTGAGGATGATATTGCTTTTATCAACGGAGAAGCCCAAGCTCTGAAAGGCGTGGATAAACAAATGTTGGAAGAATTTTCTGCCGCCATTGCCGCCATTCCTTACAGCAGCGATCAAGAAGGCTATAATGCCTTACTGAATGCCAGAAGAGCCGCTTTTTTGTCCGCATTGCTTGGTTGCAGCGTGGGAGATGAATGCGTGGATAAAGTTTCTGCCATTTTGGACAGCGTTCATTATGAAGTTTTGAAGTATCTTGGTGAAATCGACTAAATGAAATTGCCGGAATTTTGCGCCGCCCTTGCTTTTTTTAGCAGATTACCGGTGGGGGTCGGTGCTCAAAATATGTCCATACAAGGTCTCACCGCCTACTTACCGGCGGTGGGGCTAGTTGTAGGTCTTCTTGTGGGCTCTTTTTTTTGCCTTTTTTCAATGTTTTTTCCAAGCTCTTTGGCAGGACTTTTGACCGCTTTGATTTGGGTAATGTTAACCGGCGGCTTGCATTTGGACGGCCTTGCCGATTGTGCCGACGGTCTTTGTGTGGAAGCGAAAAAAGAAAAGCGTCTTACCATCATGAAAGACCCCACCGTGGGAACCTTTGCGTGCATAGCTGTTTTCTTTATCCTTTCGCTTAAAGTTTTTGCTTTGAGTCATTTGGCAGAAATTTTCTCAAATATTTATTCAGAGCAAAAAAACTTTCTTGGCTTTCTATTCTTGATTTTATGCCTGTGCTTTTGCGCTTCGCTGGCGAGATCGATGGTATTTGTTGCCCATACAATGCCAAGCGCACAT
>CAYJHV010000239.1:0-3269 GCA_964369825.1 uncultured Desulfovibrionaceae bacterium
TGATGTTAAAGCATTTTAAGCTTGAGCAAAGTTATGGCGAGGCTTTTTCTTATACACTTGAAGAAGCTCGTCACCTTATTAATTATGGTCAGCGTAATATTCTTATTCAGAATATTTTGGAAAAGTACCATAGCCTTGTGGAAGAAAATGATTTTGTGCTCTGTGAGGGCACGGATTTTTTGGGTCAGGATGCTTCATTTGAATTTGAGCTTAATGCTGATATTGCCGCCAATCTTGGTTCGGTGATGATGGTCATTACTCTTGGTCATGGAAAAGTGCTTGATGAAGTTATTGAAGGCACAAAAACCGTGCTTGACCAATTGGAATCTAAACATGTGGACGTACTTTCGGTTATTGTGAACAGAGCCGATTATACCGAAACGGAAAAAAGTGATTTACGTGAAGCTCTTGGGCATGGCAAGGCGAAAAATGCTTGGCAAGAAGGGCGGGAACTGCTTATTTATTCTGTTCCTGACGAACCGGCTCTTGGTAAACCTACCATGAACGACGTGGCTAAATGGCTTGGTGCAGAAGTGCTTTATGGTGCCAATCGCATGGAAAGTCTTGTGGGGCAATATTTGATTGCGGCCATGCAAGTTCATAATTTCTTAGACTATGTGGCCGAAGGTAATCTTATTATTACTCCCGGAGACAGAGTGGATATTGTGTTGGCGTCGTTGGCATCGAGGGTATCTTCTGCGTATCATGATATTTCAGGCGTTTTGCTCACCGGCGGCATACGTTTACCCACCAATGTGCAGCAATTACTTGAAGGTTGGACGGGCGTCCCCGTGCCCATTTTGCTTACCGAACATCATACGTATAAGACGGTGCAAATGCTATCCATGTTGTATGGGCGTATTGAACCGGATAATTTACAAAAAGTGAATACGGCACTGGGTCTTTTTGAAAGACATGTAAATTCCAAGGAAATCGGCAATCGTTTGGTTACCGACAAACCAACTCGTGTCACGCCCATGATGTTTGAATTTGACCTCATTGAAAAGGCTCGTCATCATAAAATGCGTATTGTGCTGGCGGAAGGTGCTGAAGAGCGCATTTTGCGTGCCACGGATGTTTTACTCAAACGTGATGTGGCAGAAATTATCCTGCTTGGCAATGCCGAGCGTATAGGCAAACGCATCGGTGATATTGGGCTGGATCTTTCGGGAGCTCGCATTATTCAACCGGAACTTTCGCCGGATTATGAAGATTATGCGCAAACTTATTTTGAATTGCGTAAACATAAGGGTATGACCATTGAGGCCGCACGTGAGCGTATGATTGACGCCACTTATTTTGGTACCATGATGGTATACAAAAATCATGCCGACGGTATGGTTTCTGGAGCAGTAAATACCACAGCGCATACCATTCGCCCCGCCTTTGAATTTATTAAAACCAAAAAAGGTTGCAATACTGTCTCTTCGGTCTTCCTCATGTGCCTTCAAGATAGGGTTTTGGCATTTGGAGATTGTGCCGTTATACCCAATCCATCTGCACAGGAATTGGCAGAAATCGCTTTGGCTTCTGCACATACTGCCAAGGTTTTTGGCATAGAACCTCGTGTGGCCATGCTTTCGTATTCTACCGGAACGTCGGGTAAAGGCGCCGATGTGGATAAAGTTATTGAAGCCACTAAAATTGCTCAGGAAAAATTTCCGGAGCTTTTATTGGAAGGTCCCATTCAATATGATGCGGCCATTGATCCCGAAGTGGCAATTACGAAGTTACCCAATAGCAAAGTAGCCGGAAAAGCAACTGTTTTTGTTTTCCCTGACTTAAATACCGGTAATAATACTTATAAAGCAGTGCAAAGGGCAGCGGGAGCCATTGCCATCGGTCCGGTCTTGCAAGGATTGAATAAACCTGTTAACGACTTGTCACGTGGTTGTACTGTGCCGGATATTGTCAATACTGTTGCCATCACGGCCATTCAGGCAGCCGCAGAAAAAATTCAAAAAGCGTAGCTATGACTACTCAATAGGAAGTGTATGAAAATTTTAGTTATTAATGCAGGCTCATCATCTTGCAAGTATCAACTCTTTGAAATGGCAGACAAATCTGTATTATGCTCCGGCATTGTGGAGCGCATTGGTTCAAGTCAAGGAAAATTGAGTCACAAACTTTTTCCGGACACTGATAAAGAAGAAAAAATCGTCATGGACAAGGCTTTTCCAACGCATGTGGAAGGTATGGACGAGGTCATCAAATTATTGGTGGATAAAGACAAAGGCGTCATCAAAGATGTTTCTGAAATCCATGCCATAGGGCATCGTGTACTGCATGGTGGTGAAGATATTAAACAACCTGTGCTTATTGATGAAAAAGCTAAAGAAATCATTCGCAAATATATTCCGCTTGGACCTTTGCACAATCCTGCTAATTTGATGGGTATTGAAGTTGCGGAAAAATTGCTTCCCGGTGTACCCAATGTAGGTGTCTTTGATACCGAATTTGGCGCAAGCATGGAACCTTCGGCTTTCATTTACCCCTTACCCTATGAAATCTATGAACAGCACAATGTGCGTCGCTATGGCTTCCATGGTACATCGCATAAATATATTGCTAAAAAAACCGCTGAATTTCTTGGTAAACCCCAAGAAGAACTTAACTCCATCACCTTACACCTTGGCAATGGTTCTTCGGCATCGGCGGTGAAAAATGGCGTTTGCGCCGATACCTCCATGGGTTTAACTCCGCTTGAAGGTTTAATGATGGGCACTCGTTGCGGTACCATTGATCCCGCCATTGTCCCCTTTCTTCAAGATAAAATGAACCTTTCCACCACAGAAGTGGATACGCTCATGAATAAAAAATCCGGCTTGCTCGGTATTTGCGGCATGAGTGATATGCGTGATATTCATACCAAACGTGAAGAAGGCGATGTGAAAGCACAACTTGCTTTTGATATGCTTTGCCGCAGTATCAAAAAACAACTTGGAGCCTACTTTTTCTTGCTTGGACGGGTGGATGCCATTGTTTTCACCGCCGGTATCGGCGAAAACGACGACTTTGTACGTGCCGGTGTCATTAAGGGTCTTGAACCTCTTGGTATAATCCTTGATGAACAAGAAAATGCCATCAGAAAAGGCATTGCACGTGTTATCAGCACTCCCGAGTCAAAAATTCCTGTGCTGATTATTCCTACCAATGAAGAATTGCAAATTGCCGAAACTGCTGTGGAAGTACTCAAAGCATAAGTAAATGTGACCACTGCCTTTAGTCAGCTTTTTTGTGGGGGGAACTTTTGCTTGCGCCAAAAAGTT
>CAYJHV010000240.1:0-3028 GCA_964369825.1 uncultured Desulfovibrionaceae bacterium
AAACCAGCGCAGGTTTAAGCGATGTACGTATTCCCTTACGCACCTTCATCAACAATGTTGTGGAAGGTTTTGCCACCTCTCCCGAAGGTATTGACCAGTTGCGCCAACGCTCGGTATTGGTACAAGCGGCTATTTTATCCGTGGAACTTCCGAGAGATGTGGATTTGGCAGTAAAAAGTGCCTATCATGACATTTGTAAAGAAAATGACGGCGAAATGGTGCCCGTTGCCGTGCGTTCGTCCGCTGCCGGTGAAGATTCTCGCAAAAAAGCTTTTGCCGGTCTGCAAGATACCTATTTAAATATGGTGGGTGACGACAAAGTGAGCATGGCCTATCATTGGGATTGCGCTTCTGCTTATAACTTGCGCTCCATGACCTATCGCCGTGAAGCCATTTTGGACGCTTTGGCAAAAGCCGAAGAAGTGGGCGATCAAAGCATTGCCGAAATTGCCAAGAAAGAATGGGCCATTGAAAATACCTCACTTTCGGTATGTATGATGCAAATGATTAATCCCGTTGTTTCCGGTACCGCCTTTTCTGCCGACACTGCCACAGGTTGCCGCGGTACCGACCGCAAAGACCTTGTGAGTATCGATGCCAGTTACGGACTTGGTGAAGCCGTGGTGGGTGGTAAAGTAACTCCCGACAAAATGTATGTCTTCCAAAAAGATAATGGTGCCGAAGTAATTATTCGCCAAATGGGCTGCAAGCACATGAAAATCATCTATGATGAAAAAGGCGGTACCAAGGAAGTAGAAGTACCGGAGCTTGAAGCACTTCGCTGGGCATTGTCGCTTTCTCAAGCCGAAAGAGTGGCTAAAGGTGTAAGAGCCGTAAGCGCAGCTTATGGCGGCATGATCATGGATACGGAATTTTGTATTGATGCCAAAGACAAATTATGGTTTGTGCAAGCTCGTCCCGAAACCCGTTGGAATGATGAATTGGAATTGCATCCTCATACCATTTTTATGCGCCGTAAAGAAGTGGATCCCAAAAGCATACTTACCGCCGAAGTCTTGGTGGAAGGAAACGGAGCCTCCCGAGGTGCCGGTCAAGGTACGGTGAAATTTTTACGTTCCGCTCTTGAACTCAATAAAATTAATAAAGGCGACATCCTTGCCGCTGAACGTACCGATCCCGATATGGTACCCGGTATGCGCATTGCCTCTGCCATCATGGCCGACGTTGGCGGTGATACCAGCCATGCCGCCATCACCTCCCGTGAACTTGGCATTGCTGCCGTCATCGGCATTCAACGTGTAGATAAATTACGTGCCCTTGACGGTACGGAAGTAACCGTGGACGGTACCACCGGCAAAGTGTATCGAGGTCTTTTGCCCTTGCAAGAAGTGGGCGGCGAAATGGATATTTCCAAATTACCGCAGACAAAAACCAAGGTAGGCTTAGTGCTTGCCGACGTTGGTCAATCGCTCTTCCTCTCTCGTTTGCGCCAATTGCCCAAGTTTGAAGTGGGTCTTTTACGTGCGGAATTTATGCTTGGTAATATCAGCATACATCCTGCCGCTTTGGAAGCCTTTGACAATGATACCTTAGATGCCGTGGTGCAAAAACAAGCCCGCCTTTTGGACGATCGCCTCTCCACCGTTTTACGTGAACAAATTGCCGTGGGACTCATTGTTTCCAATTTTGACTTACGTGAATATGTGGGTGAATTGACCGGACTGTCCGCAGAGGTCAAACGCCTTGCTGCTGAAAGTACCACTTCTCCCACCGATGATTTGATTTTTATTCATCGTAAAATGCGCGATATCGAAAATAAAATCGACGAATATTGGGAATATGCCACAAAACGCATTGATATCATCAAAACCAGTGCCGACTTGCACGAGCATGTGCGCATCATCATGGGCTATGACAATGAACTTGCCATGCTCTCACCCAAGGATCCCGAAGATATTAAACGCCGTGCCGAAATCGCTGCCAGCATTGATGCTCATGTTAAGCAAGTGAATACCTCACCTGCTGTCATAAATGTCATTGAAAATATTGAACGTTTACGTGAAGAAGTGGGCTTGCGTACCGGACTTAAAAAAGAAATGGATGATGTACATACGCTCATTGAAAAAATCCGTACCATCATCAAATCTCGTGGTTTCCGTACAGGTAAAGAACATTACATTCAAACCCTTGCGCAAAATCTTGCCATATTTGCCATGGCATTTTACGGTAAAACCATCATTTATCGTACCACCGACTTTAAGAGCAATGAATACCGTAACTTATTGGGTGGTCATCTCTTTGAAAATGTGGAAGATAATCCCATGCTTGGCTACCGTGGCGTTTCTCGTAATATTCACGATTGGGAAATCGAAGCTTTCAAATTGGCTCGCGGTGTGTATGGCGGTACCAATTTGCAAATGATGCTGCCCTTTGTACGTACTCTGGAAGAAGCTCGCTCCATGCGTCGCTATCTTGATCAAGTACACAAATTGCGTCCCGGTCAAGATGGGCTTAAAATCATTCTTATGGCAGAAATCCCCTCCAATGCCATTTTGGCAAAACAATTCATTGAGGAATTTGACGGATTCTCCATCGGTTCCAATGACATGACGCAAATGGTTCTCGGTACCGACAGAGATAATGCCAGCTTGCAACATATCTATGATGAAGAAGATCCTGCCGTCATCTGGGCCATGCTGGTAACCATCTTTACAGGGCAAAAATACTGCAAAAAAGTAGGCTTTTGCGGTCAAGGTGTCTCCAACAGCCTTATTTTACGTGGTCTGGTGGCCATTGCCGGCATAGCTTCCGCTTCCGTTGTGCCCGATACCTATTATCAAACGGTACAAGATATCGCCGCCATTGAAGTAGAAAATATCAGCACCGCCGACCTTGGTAAGTGGCTCATTACTCAGCACCATGCCAAGCTTGATAAACTTATGGAAAAAGAAGGTTATGGGCATATTTTGAAAAAATATACGCAACCGGAAGACATTAAAGAATGGTACGAAGGTGAATTGCAACGTCGCCACGAACAATTACGTGAGCATTTGGATACGGTCAAAGA
>CAYJHV010000240.1:3038-3258 GCA_964369825.1 uncultured Desulfovibrionaceae bacterium
TCCGTACCACTTTCCATAAACCTGTGATTTATGCCACTTGGGATTGGAATACCACGGTAAATGATGCCTTGCGTCAAGCCGGCTTTGCCAATTTCGATGAGCAACAAGCTGCTTTGAAGGTATATCAAGAACAAGTCTGGTAATTTTCCTATTGGTATATTATTCTTTTCTTTTTAGGGAAAACCTTTTGTGAACAAAAGGTTTTCCCTAAACCTGCATT
>CAYJHV010000241.1:0-3244 GCA_964369825.1 uncultured Desulfovibrionaceae bacterium
TTTTGTTCACAAAAGGTTTTCCCCCAGAAAAAATTACAAATTAGAATGACTTGATCACTGAGAAGCATCTGTGGAAAAAGAAATGAGCACTTTTTCACCAAGAGCCATTTGCATGAGTGGGTCCATGGTACTTACCGCCTCTATCTCCACGGGGCTAATATTTTTTGCTTGAATACAGAGAGTTAGTTTACCGTCTTTACGCAAGAAAAGTGTCTCTTTCACATTTTGACAGTGCAATCGATCCATATTTTCTGCCAGCGAAAGGAAGAGAGGGAAAAACTGAAGTTGACTTCGTAAGTTACGAGTTTTTGGAATAAGGCTAAAACTTTTTTTATTGGGCTTTAAGCTATGCATTTGCACAAGCGTAGCCATAAAATCAATTTCTTCATCGGTAAAGCCCAAAATTTCTGATTTTTGAATAATGTAAGCACCATGCGCAGGATGTTTGGAGTAGGCAATAAAAATGCCTATGTCGTGTAAAAGTGCTGCATAGTACAAAAGCTCTCGAGCTTGATGGTCTAGGGAAATGATGCCCATATCCACCGCAGAATCATGCAATTCCAAGGTGAGTTTTGCCATATGCTTACAATGTATTTCTTCATACCGACAGCGTTTTGCCAATTGGAAAACGCTTTGCTCACGTACACAGCGTTCTTGGGCACTATGCTCAATAATGGCACTTTCCATAAAAATTGCCTTGGCATTTTCACGACGTTGACGCTGCAAATAATCCATAAGTATACCATCTTGCAAATTACGTGAAGATACGGACATACGTGAAAAGCCAAAATCTTCCATAATGGTAAGCAAAATAGCAGCACCTGCCACCAACACGTCGGCTCGCTTGGTATTGACTCCCGGCAGAGCGCGTCTTTCCTCGGCACTGAGATTACAAATATGTCGACATGCCAAACGTAAAGCTTCAATACTGAGGATATTTTGATCTGAGCTTGGGTTTGTACTAAATTCCAAAAGATGCCCTACACTTTGTAAGGCAATGGCAGTGCCGGAACTACCTATAAGCTCTATGGGCTTTAAAAGTTGCACTCGTCCGGTGGTATGGCTTGATTTACTGCGTACAAACGAACACATACTTGAAAAAACATGCGGCGGTACCACATCAGGATAGTTTTGTAAGAATAAATTGGTAAGCCGAACACAGCCAATTTTGAGCGAGTCAAGACATTCATGACCATGGGCATTGGCAACGGCAACCTCGGTACTGCCGCCACCTATATCAAGGTAAGTGCGCATGGCCAATGAAGCAGGCAAACCGCTTGAAACACCAAGCCAAATGAGTCTTGCTTCCTCTTGCCCGGAAATGACTTGTAAATCTATACCTGTTTCAGTAAGCACACGGCGTAAAAAATAAGCGGCATTGTGTGCGTCTCGTACCGCGGCAGTGGCCATGGGGTATATCTCAGACACTTGATAATGCTGACACATTTCCATAAAAGAGCGCAAAACAAAAAGTGTTCGCTCCATGGCAGCTTCTTGCAAGGTATTGGTTTCAAAGGCATGTTCGCCAAGACGCACCATGTGCTTCACCCTATTAAGTATGGTATAAGCACCGCTGCTAAAAACCTTCACCAATAAAAGACGAGCAGAATTACTCCCAAGGTCTATAATACCAATAACTTTGGAAGATTGAGTTTCATCAATTTTGGGCTTTGGCTCAAGTGCCTCATCATCAAGGCTTTTAAGGAAATCATCAAGATCCGGTAAAATGCTGTCGGAATTCTCTTCTTTCATGTACTCTCACTCTAAACAATAAAATTTTTCTTAGTGTTTAACACGAAATACAGCACACGTCCAGCATAAATACTTTCACGAAAAGTTCTTTTTTTTGCTCGACTCTATGGATTTCAACAAAAATATTGCTGTCCTTGCGAGCAAAGAGAGACAGTTCCACCGCCTGTTTTTTTATACGCACTTTCAAACGCTGTACACTTTGAAAATGACTGAAATCCAAGGCATCGGCAAGGCGAATGATGGCCGCAAGTACATTTATGGCTTTTTGCTCATCTGCTTTTAATTGCGCAAAGCGACTTTGCTCAAGCGAAGGTTCCGCCCGGCGATGATAACGAGCCACCATAGCCACAAGATGCCGTATTTCCTTGGGTATTGCACGGGCTTGCTTAATGTCGCCGTCACGAATCATGGCAGCAGAAGCTTTGTGATGCGCTTTTTTGCCAAAAATCCAGCCTATATCATGGAGCTGCGCTCCCAAATCTAATATATTACGCCACTTTTTGGACAGCTTATGCAATGGGTGCAGTCCGTCAAAAAGTTCCAATGCCAAAAGTGCCACCTGCGCTCCGTGGCGCAAGGATTCAGCCAAAACAGGTGAAGTAATTTCTTGTAAATTCTTATTCATCTTCGTCACTATCGTCACTTTATTTATTTTTACGCAATTCAAGCATATGCATTTGTGCATTGAATGGATTTTTTCCACGATCAAGCTTATGTCTTTCATAAGAGCCGTCTTTTTGTAAAACATAGGCTTTTGCCGTGTCATTTAAATGCGTTAGAAGTATTTCTTCATAGAGCTGTTTGCGCAAATCAACATCCAAAATAGGTACCAGTGTTTCGATGCGCCCATCAAGATTGCGTGGCATAAGATCCGCACTTCCCATATACAGTTTGGCATCGCCGCCATTATGAAAATAAAAAATTCTGGGGTGTTCCAAAAATCTTCCCACAAGAGAAGTTACCTCTATATTGTCACTCACGTCAGGTACATGCGGACGCAAGCAACAAACACCACGCACTTGCAAACGCACCTTTACGCCGCTCATGGAGGCAAAATACAGGGCTTGTATACAATCCTTATCGGACAATTGATTACATTTTATAAATATTTTTCCGCCGCCATGCTTAAGATGCCTTTGTCTTTCCGCTTCGATGGCGTTCAACAAGCCTTTTCTTAAAGAAACAGGAGAAACAAGCAATTGACGATAGTCATCTTTTTCCGCATAGCCGGTAATGGTATTGAATAAATCACTCACATCGGCGCAAATTTCGGGATGAGCGGTAAACAGTGCCAAATCTGTATAAATTTTTGCCGTGGAAGGATTATAATTGCCGGTACCGATGTGGGCATAACGCCGCATTCCTTCCGCTTCTCGCCGTACCACAAGGCAAAGTTTGGCATGAATTTTCATTCCGGGCATACCATAGACCACATGCACGCCGGCTTTTTCCATTTCTTCTGCCCAAGTGATATTGCGCTCTTCGTCAAAGC
>CAYJHV010000242.1:0-3213 GCA_964369825.1 uncultured Desulfovibrionaceae bacterium
CGTAACTACTTGTTTGAGCATGAAGTATATGAATTACTCAATCTTTCGGGAGCAGAGACAACTCCCAAAACTTTGCTGATTACTCGTGGTTCTTCGGTAAGTTCCGACGATTTGGCATTGTTCAAAGGGGACAAAATTGTCCTCAAAATTGTTTCTCCTACCATCGTACACAAAACGGAAGCACAAGGTGTACGTATAGTGGAGCGCAGTCTTGAAAAAGTACGTGCGGCGGTACGGCGAATGTTCTACGAGGTGCCGGAATCCTTTTCTTCGGTATTGGAAAAATACCCGCATTATCGCCCCGAAAGTTACGTGGGTTTACAGGGCGAAGATTTACTCTATGCCATACAAAATGATGTGCGCGGTATCATGTTAACTCAATATATGCCACCGGATTCTCAAGCTTTTGGCAATGAGCTCATAGTGGGTTTACGTCACAGTCGAGAATTTGGTACCGTTATCAGCGCCGGTCTTGGGGGTACAGATACGGAATTATATGCCAAGCGCTTCAAAAAAGGTCAAGCCATTGTGGCTGCTTCGGTGGAAATGGTGGATGGTGAAAGTTTTTTTGAGCTTTTTCGTAAAACCATCTCTTACCAAAAGCTTGCCGGTTTAACCCGTGGCAGTGGGCGCATTGTCAGCGATGAGCAACTCATAGAATGCTTTACTTCCTTCATCGAGATGGGAAAATATTATTCCGTGCTTAATTCTGAATCTCCTTTTATCATCGATGAATTAGAAATAAATCCCTTTGCCTTCACCGACTACCTCATGATTCCCTTGGACGGTTTATGCCGATTTTCTTTACGTCCCCATTCCATAGCGGCACGTCCCATAGCCAAAATTGATAATTTATTGCATCCCGAGCATATCGGCATAATGGGAGTATCTGCCACACGTAAAAATTTTGGACGCATTATTTTGGATAATATCATCGAAGCAGGCTTTCCCAAGGACAATATAACTATTATCCATGAAAATGCTCCCTCCATAGCAGACATTACTTGCTTGCAAAACCTTTCGGCACTGACTGCCCCTCTTGATTTGCTGGTACTGGCAGTGGCAGCAGAGCATTTACCTTCACTGGTGCATAACATCATTGAAGAAAAAAGTGCGCAAGCTGTGATGCTCATAGCCAGTAATATGGGAGAAACCAAGGACAGCCTTGAGCGAGCTGCCTGTGTTAAACAAGATATTATTGCCGGGCACAATACCCAAGAAGGCGGTCCCATCTTTTTGGGTGCCAATTGTATGGGTGTTGTTTCACATCCCGGGAAATATGATACTTGGTTCATTCCCAAGGAAAAATTTTCGCCCATCTCCATGACACAGCGTCCATTGCAAGCAGGTGAAGGTAAAGTAACTCATTTTCATCGGGCAGCTTTAATCAGTCAAAGCGGTGCATTTATGCTGCATCGTTTGAGTCAAATGCCTACACTGAATCCTGCCTATATGGTTTCCATGGGCAATCAATCGGATTTGACCCTTGGAGATATGCTTGAATATTTCAGCAAATCAGAGCAAGTGGATGTCATTGCCATCTATGCCGAAGGTTTTAATGATGGCGACGGGCTTGCTTTCATTAAGGCTGTACGCAAAGCCATTTGTGCCGGAAAAATGGTGATTTTTTATAAAGCAGGGCGAACCGAAGAAGGCAAACATGCCACCAGCGGACATACTGCCTCCTTGGCAGGTGATTACATGGTGTGTGAAAGTTGTGTACGGGAAGCCGGTGCCATTGTTGCCAGAACCTTCACCGAATTTCAAAATGTTTTTATGTTGGCAGAGCATTTGCATCATACAAATATCAATGGCAGACGACTTGCCGCTTGCAGCGGCGCCGGTTTTGAAGCTGTGGGTATGGCCGATTCCATTCAATCCGATGAATACAGCATGAGTTTATGTCAATTCAGTCCTGAAAGTACGCAAAAAATCACTGCCGTTTTGAAGGAAAACTATCTTGACTCCTTGGTGACCGTGCAAAATCCTTTGGATATAAGCCCAACTGCCAATGATAAAGTCCATGCCGACATTGCAAAAATATTGCTGGAGGATAAAGGTATTGATGCCATTATCATGAGTTTTGGCCCGCTTTCACCCTCCACCCACACCCTCCCTCATCATGAAATGCCTTTAAGCATTGATGACCCACGCAGTATGGTACATTGCTTTGAAAATTTATTTCAAAATATTCCAAAGGAAAAAATGAAGCCGCTCATTGGTGTAGTGGACGGCGGTAGCCTGTTTAACACGTACAGACAAGCCTTGGTGCAACTTGGTATTCCCATTTTTACGGTGTGCGACGAAGCCATTGCTGCCCTTGCTTTGTACATGGAAGCACGTATAAAAATCAACTCACATCAGCAAAGCCCTTCCATTTGTAGGTACTAAAATGAAAAAAAATATAGCATATTTTCAAGGTATAATATTGAGTTTAATGTTCTTGCTTTCTGCTTGTGCCACTTCCGATTACGGCAACAGTTATGTGCAGGGAGAAATTTCCAAAGTGCAAACCACTCAAGGTTTTATAGCTCAAAATATTCCCACTTCCACCTTCACTTTGTATTCACTCTTGCGTCCTGCCAGCGGTGAAAGTGATACTTTGCATGTGTACATCGAAGGTGACGGTCTTGCTTGGGCCACTCGTAACCGTCCCTCAAAAAATCCCACACCCACTCAAGCCACCGCTTTACATGTGGCACAAAAAGATCAAAGTGCAGGTCCCGTTCTGTATCTTGCAAGACCATGCCAATACGTCAGTGAAGAGCATCAAAATATGTGCTCACAAAAGTTTTGGACAGGACATCGCTTTGCTCCGGAAGTTATTGACTCCACCAACCAAGCCATTGACCGTGTTAAAACAGATACCAAAGCACAGCGCATTGTGTTGATTGGCTACTCCGGCGGCGGTGCTGTGGCAAGTCTTGTGGCAGCACGGCGTAATGATGTGGTATTCTTGGCAAGTTTTGCCGGAAACTTAGATGTGGATGCATGGACAGAATGGCATAAAGTAACCCCTCTGAAAGGTTCGCTCAAACCATTAAATGTAGTGCAACGAATAGCAAAGATTCCACAAAGACATGTGATGAGCCGAGATGATAAAATTATTCCTCCATCGGTAAATAAGCGTTTTTGTGAAGCCTTGGCAAGACCTGAATATTGCCAAAGCATTTCCGGTATCGGGCATGGCGGCGACTGGTCAAGTGTATGGAG
>CAYJHV010000243.1:0-3206 GCA_964369825.1 uncultured Desulfovibrionaceae bacterium
AATTCATGCCGAAGCCATTAAGGGCATACTCAGGGCAGCCGGAGCAAGATAACAGTGTTTTAAAACTGTCTAATATTTTGGCATTATTTTAAAGACCTCTGTCAATTCATTGCGCAGAGGTCTTTATTCAGTCGGTGCTAAAAAATAGTTTTATTTTAAATTGTTACCATGTTTTTCACTCACGACTACCTACATTTTATTTGCCAAAATGTTTTACCAATGTCTCCACCAATGCCGGAATAGTATAATCTTCCGGTTGAATATCACAAGAAAGACCGTGCTTAATCATGGTTTTAGCCGTTATGGGTCCTATGGCGGCAAGCTGTACCTGAGGGTATTGCTTCAAAGTATCCACATCCACAAGAGAAAGGAAATTATCCACGGTGGAAGATGAACCGAAAGTAATACAATGAATGTTACCGGCTGCCAATTCTTCCAACACTTCGTCCTTACGTGCTCCTGCCGGTTTTGTCTCATAAATGGGCAATACGTGTACCGTAGCACCTGCCGCACGCAAAGCATCGGGGAGCACTTCCCGTGCTTCTTTGGCTCGAGGTAAAAGTATTTTCTGCCCTTGCATACCCAATTTGAGCATACCTTCGACCACGCCTTCGGCCACATATTTTTCCGGTATGAAATCCGGCTCAATACCTTTTTCACGTAAAATATCGGCAGTGGCAGGGCCAATGGCAGCGATTTTCTTTCCTTCGCCTCTCCCCAATGCTCTTGTATCAAGACCGTGCGTGGCAAGGCGTTGCCAAAAATGTTTTACACCGTTAACCGAAGTGAAAACTAGCCATTGATAGCTGTCAAGCTTTGCAATATGGGCATCGACTTCGCTGTAATCATCAAGATTATGGATTTCGATGGTAGGAAATTGAATAACGTGAGCTCCAAGTTCTGCCAAAGAATGCGCAAGTCCGCTGGCCTGTTCTCTGGCACGTGTAACCACAATACCTTTGCCAAGCAGAGGTTTATGCTCAAACCAATTTAATTTGTCTCGCAATGTTACCACTTTACCCACCACAATAACTGAAGGGTTGGTAAAGCCTTGTTTTTGGCTTTCCACATATAATGTATCAAGGGGGGCCACCAGCGAACGATGCTTTGCTGTGGTTCCCCAATGTACCAATGCCGCCGGAGTTTTGGGGTCAAGCCCTGCCTGTATTAAATTTTCGGCAATATTTGGTAAGTTCTTCATACCCATCACAAAAACAAGGGTGGAAGCAGAATCTGCCAATGCTTGCCAATTGTGAACGGAATCCGGCTTGGTGGGGTCTTCATGCCCGGTAATTAAAGTGACGGAAGAGGCAAAGGAGCGATGCGTTAAAGGAATTCCGGCATAGGCCGGCCCTGCAATGGTACTGGAGATGCCGGGCACTTCTTCAAAGGGAACACCGGCAGCCAAAAGTTCTTCGGCCTCTTCACCGCCACGCCCAAAGATATAAGGATCGCCGCCTTTTAAGCGTGCCACAATTTTTCCGGCGTTGGCTTTTTCCACAATTAGAGCATTGATGCCGTCTTGGGGCATGGCGTGTTTGTTGGCACGTTTACCCACGTAAATAAGCTCGGCATCGGAACGAGCAAAATCCAGCATGGCAGAGTTGGCCAGCGCATCATAGACTATTACGTCGGCTTTTTCCAAAATACTCTTACCCTTTAAGGTAAGCAATCCCATATCGCCGGGACCTGCGCCAATAAGATATACTTTCATTATATATCACCTCGTGCCAATTCCAAGAGTGTGCGTACCCCAAAACCCCCGGCACCCACCGGAGAAAGCGGCGTTTTTTTGAAAGCCCAATCGGTACCGGCAATGGCCAGATGTGCCCAACGTACATCTTTTTCCATGAAGCTCTTCAAAAATAATGCCGCAGAAATGGCACCGCCTTCTCGTGCTCCCATATGTGCAATGTCTGCCACTTCGCTTTTGAGACCATCTTCATAGGCTGCCCACAGCGGTAATTGCCAGAAATTGTCCCCTACCACCTTGCCGATGGACATAATTTCAGTCACAAGCTTTTGGTCATCGCTAAAAAGTCCGGCAACGTCGGTTCCGAGAGCAACGGCACAAGCACCGGTCAGAGTGGCAATATCCACCACAAAAGCCGGCGTCCATTCTTTTTGCACGTAACTTAGAGCATCACATAAGGCAAGACGCCCTTCGGCATCTGTATTTAAAATTTCAACGCTTTTCCCGTTTAAGGATTTAACCACATCGCCGGGACGCATGGCAGAACCACCGGGCATATTTTCTGCCACTGCCAGCACTCCGATGACACGTTTTTCAAGATTATTTTGAGCAATGGCTTGCATAGTACCTACAACAGCGGCGGCTCCTGCCATATCGCTCTTCATAAGGTGCATATTGGCAGATGGTTTTATGCTGATGCCTCCGGAATCAAAGGTTAAGCCTTTGCCCACAAAGACGATGGGATCATCGTTTTCATGCCCTTTGGGCGCATACTCCATAATGACCATGCACGTTTCTTGAGCAGAACCTTCTCCCACGGCAAGCAAGGTATTGGCACCCAATTTGCGTAATTTTTTTTCATCCAATTTACTGAAAGAAATGCCTTCGGCTTTGCACATTTTTTCGGCAGAATCAGCCAATGCAGTGGGGGTCATAATATTGGGAGGCGAATTGGCAAGATCACGAGCAAGCTTAATACCGGCAGCGGCATACTCTCCTCGTCTTGCGGCGGCATGTTCGCTATCCGGCACACTTTTTTGTGTGAAACCAAGTGCTAGCCATTTAAGACTTTGCTTGTTTTTCTTTTCGGATTTTTTATCTTTATTTTCGGTAAGTAAAGCATCAAACTTATATAAACCGAGAAACGCGGCACAAATACCTTCTTCAACCAAACGTATTTTATCACCGGGTAATGCTTTGAGTGCCGGAACAGGCAACAATATGTTGGAAAGTTCCAAATCTTTGCAACGAGCAACGGCAGCAGCTATGCCTTTGCGAAATACATCCAAAGAAAAGTCATCTTTTTTACCAAGACCTATGGCAAGCACTCTTGGTACTGCTTGTTCGGGATGTCCATGAAAAAGCATAAGTTCACCGCTTTTTCCCCTAAAATCATTGCGACCGGGTGCAATGGTAAACCAAGGGCAAATACTTTCTATTTCTTTACAAATGGCAGCGGGGTCATCGCCTTTGTGGGCAAAAGTAAGCATAACCTCTGCTTTCCAAAGCTCAG
>CAYJHV010000244.1:0-3187 GCA_964369825.1 uncultured Desulfovibrionaceae bacterium
CCAAGAGGTAATTATGGAAACAAATATTGTACAAAACATTGAAAATTGGCTTGAAAATTGGAAAGTAGATCCTTTAAATGCCAAAAAAGCATTTGTAAGCCTTTATACGTGGCTTAAAGAGCAAGAAATGATTTTAGACTTTAAGGAACGCCCCGGCATAAGTTACTCCTTACGAGCAACACATTCCGGGCAAAAAGATCGCCCTCTTTTCGTGCTCATTGATGTGGTTGATGATGACGAAGAAGAACGTTGGCTTTCAGTGTGTTTTTATGCCGATATGGTGCAAGACCCAAAGGAATTGGGGGATTTTGTACCAAGTGGTCTTATGGGTCTTGATGCCCTCTGTCTAAACTTAGAAGAAGACGATAACGATATGTTTGTTTATATCCAAAAACGTATGGAAGAAGGCGCCAAAATAGCAAAGAAATTTTAACGCTCACAGCGAAAAAGCATACTTCACAAATCATAAAATTTAACCGTTATTTTATCCTTTAGGGTGTTATAAATGTTTATTTAACGAGTATTTGTGAAGATATGCTTATCAAAAATAAAACTCCATGCTGTAGTACCAAGAATTAATTCTTTTATTTTCACATCCTTTTCAAAGTTGAAAGCAAAATATCACTGCATTGCTTCTTCAACTTTTTTAATAACAGGCGATTGAGGATATTTTTCAAGGTATGCTTTTCCCAGTTCACTCAATTTCTTGTGCAATTTATGATTTTTATCGGTAATACCCATTTCAAAAATATTTAAACGAATTTTTTCAAAGGCAAAGTAATCTATCCAAACCGGCGAAATATATTTCTTAAATGTATTTTGCAAATAGCTTGGATCAGTTTTAACAACATAGACTCCTTTGTTTTGCCCTTGACTTTGACGTACAATGGAAAACCCATATTTTTGGGCGTAGCGTAAACCTCGTGCTTTGCCATCGGTACTTTTTGCCAGTTTTTTTAAAAAATCATCGTTATCTTTTCTTATTTCAGTCAATATGCTTAAATAATAATCATAAAAAATTTCAAAAGCGGCATCTTTTGTGCTAGGAAAATCATTGAGGTTAAAAGTTTGAAAATAAGCATTTTTAGCAAGATTTATATATTTACCAAGCGGCGATTCTGTTTTTGAAAAATTTTGTAATTTGCTGCCATAAAGAGCAATCTTTTTTGTATCAGGCAGCTTTTTTGTAACAGTGGATTCAAGAAGTTTTCCCGATTCAATAAAAAATGGGCGTAAGCAATAGGTATCTAAACGTAATTGCTTGGGTACATAAGTAAGAGAAACTTGTTTATTCACAGCATCTTGCCCAAAAAATTTTTCTGCCTCCTCTGTTGTACATACAATTTCAGTGCTTACCTCACCATCTGTAAGAGTAACTATCTCAAAGTCACTGTTGGCAGTTATTTCTACAAGCTTACCCTTTATGGTTAGGGGCGAAAAAGTTTTGGGAGAGCAGGCTTCGCTATAAGTGCTAGAAATATCACTTTTAGCCGCAAGTTTTGCATCAAGAAAAACGGCCAAAAGCCGACAAACTTTTTGACCTTCAATGTCGACAATTTTTTGTTCCAACGTGAAGTTAATGGTATACATAGCAAAGGGATTTTCAAAATATTTATTTACATCTTCGTGAGTTATTTGCATTTCAAAATGTGGTTCGTAGCTGTTAAAGGACACAAAATATTGATTGCGATCATTTTTTTTTAACCAAGCATGTACGGTAAATTTTTCATCAACTGTGTACTTTGGGCAAATATCTGAGGCATATACAAATTTTGTTGTGCAGATAACACACACAAGCAAAGTGCAGATGAAGAATACTTTTTTGATGCTGCGCATATGTACTCCTTCTTTTATCAGTGTAAATATAGGATTTTACGGGAAAGCTTTAGAACTTTAATTACGGTGTGAAAGATAAAATGTCAAATTGCTCAATCGAGAGTCTTTACTCATGGATTGATTTGAGATATTGCACTTTTTGTACAATTATTAATCTGTATTTTGTGTAAAAAGTATAGAAAACTATTCAAAACTTTATGCAGGAAATTCATGTATTTTAAAAGCGGATCCGCAGCGCTGATGCTTGCTGCTTATACTTTGCGTCATCAAACTTCGTGTGAAACTTTTGTGGAACTTGGTAGTGGTGAAGGATTTTCTTCACAGATAGTGGCAAGCCGTTTCCCCAAGGCACAAGGTCTTTTAGTGGATTCAAATCCTTTTGCTCTTAACAATGCGCAAGAAAATATTTTGAGTAACCTTGGTTATCTTTGTCACGATTTAGAGCAGAGAAAAGAATTTCGCAAAAAATGCGCACAACTTGGATTTTTGCAGGTAGATATTGTACTTACCAATCCTCCCTACCATAAAGCAGGGGGTGGACGTTCAAGTCAAAAGCAAGAACGTAACGTGGCTTTGCGTCAAGATACGAATACGTTAGAGATTTTTTGTCAATGCGCACGAGACCTTTTGCGTCATCACGGGCATTTTTTTGTCATATACGATCCGGCGCAACTTGCTGAATTATTGCATACCGTCAGTGCTTGTGGTTTTGGGTTGCGTTCATTATTACCAATACATACAAGATCGCACAAAAACGCTGAATGGGTTTTGCTTTGGGCACGCAAGGGGGCAAAAAATGACCTAGACTTGGAAGCAAGTCTTTGTTTATATGCACAAGAAAAAGGAAATAATTACAGTTACGAAGCCTTATCTTTTTGCCCTTGGCTTATAAAGTAAATACAGTTATTTAACAACTTAAATATTAGAATTTCAAATCATTTTCGTCATCATCCGCAAACAAATCATCCTCATCTGCTTTATAATAATTATCAAGAGAGTCCACATTACTTAGTAAGGCATCAATTTCTTTAGAGTCACTGGCTTCTGACCTTAAAACTTCATCAATATTGACGTTTTGTAGTTCAGATTTTTCCATGAGAGTGTCTTTATGGCTTGGGATTATTTTTTCAAAAGTTAATTGAGTAAAAAGTAAAGGAGCACCATCTTGACCATTAAGTATACCTGTATCTAAGTCTTCGTTTGACATGTTTTTATACACATTTTCCTCAGCTTGCGCATCATGTCCTACGCTATAAGTAGCTTCAACGGCATCTTCTTCTTGCTCGTCATTACTGAGTCCGGTATAATTTAAAACTACCGCAGTATCACCAAAAGGGAAATCTTCAAAACC
>CAYJHV010000245.1:0-3164 GCA_964369825.1 uncultured Desulfovibrionaceae bacterium
CATCAGGATTTTGCGCCGCCAAAAGCGGCGGAGCCTGCGGAAAACCACGTTTTTTTCGCAGGCGATACAGCAAAAGTTTTGTGAATGCTTATGAACAAAATTTTTGCAATTAGATACTAGAGCGTTTTAACATTAAAATGCTCTGAAGCTTGCGTGAGCAAGCGTCCGCCACGAAGGCATAAACGCAATTTATTTGCGTGGTAAATGCCGGAGTGAGCGTGTCTTAAAACTTTGAAAATGAAATTTTCAAAGTTAAATTGCTCTAATTATGGAGAAATATGCAAACAAGAAAAAAAACTCGCTCATTGCAAATGGGTACGCTTCATGTGGGTGGAGATGCTCCCATAATGGTGCAAAGTATGCTCAATACCGATACAAGGGATGTGCAAAAAAGCCTTGCGCAAATTGAGGCACTTTGTGCTGTTGGTTGTGAAGCGGTGCGCCTTGCCGTACCTGATATGAAAGCTGCCAAAGCATTGTATGAAATTCGTCAAAAAACTTCTGTACCGCTCATTGCCGACATACACTTTGACCATCGTTTGGCCATTGCCGCTCTTGAAGCCGGAGTTCAAGCTTTGCGCATTAATCCCGGAAATATCGGAGCTGAAGAAAATGTGGATGCGGTGGTTGATGCGGCAAAAGCCCATAAAGCCATCATTCGCATTGGGGTAAACGGCGGTTCGTTGGAAAAAGAATTGAAAGCCAAATATGGAAAAGTGACTCCCATGGCCATGGTGGAAAGTGCCCTTGCCCATGTGCGTATTTTGGAAAAGAAAAATTTTCACGATATTAAAATTTCCTTAAAATCTTCTTCTGTGTTGGAAACCATAGAGGCTTATAAATTATTGGCCGGTCGCTGTGAATATCCTTTGCATGTGGGCATAACCGAAGCCGGAGGTTTACTGCGAGGAGCGGTGAAATCTGCGGTGGGGCTTGGGATTTTATTTTGGGAAGGCATCGGCGATACTTTGCGTGTTTCTTTAACGGCAGATCCCGTACAAGAAGTTATTGCCGCTTATGAAATTTTACGTTCGTTGGGTTTACGAAATTATGGACCTGAAATTATTTCTTGTCCCACATGCGGACGCACGGAAATAGATTTGATTGCTCTTGCCAAGGCTGTGGAAGAGCGTTTACTTACAGAAACAATGCCCATGAAGGTTGCAGTCATGGGCTGCGTGGTTAATGGTCCGGGTGAGGCAAAGGATGCTGACATAGGGCTTGCCGGTGGCAAAGACAAGGGTATTATTTTTCGGAAAGGGGAAGTTATTCGCTCGGTAAAAGGTCAAGATGCTTTACTTATGGCTTTTATGGAAGAGCTTAATATATTAATTAATTCAAAAAAAGAGCAGGTATAATATGCGCTTTAGTACAAGTTATATTCCCACATTAAAAGAAGCTCCGGCTGATGCGGAGGTTATCAGTCACCAATTACTTATGCGTGCCGGTATGGTGCGCAAAGTCACATCAGGAATTTATATTTATCTTCCTTTGGGCTTAAAGGTGCTTGAAAAAGCAAAAAATATTGTCAGAGAAGAAATGAATAAAGCAGGTGCTCAAGAGTTACTTTTACCGGCATGTCAACCTGCTGATTTATGGCAAGAAACCGGACGTTGGGATTTTTATGGTAAAGAATTGATGCGCTTCAAAGATAGGCATGAGCGTGATTATTGTCTTGGCCCGACACATGAAGAAATCATCACCGATTTGATTCGAGGTGAGGTTCGCTCATATCGCCAATTGCCCATGAATTTATATCAAATTCAAACTAAATTTCGTGATGAGATCCGTCCTCGTTTCGGACTTTTGCGTGGGCGTGAATTTGTAATGAAGGATGCCTATTCCTTTGATGCCGATGATGCCGGTGCCGACATAAGTTATAAAAAAATGTATGCCGCCTACAGCAGCACTTTTTCTCGCATGGCTTTGAAATTTAGAGCGGGGGAAGCAGATACAGGTTCCATTGGTGGTAATTTTTCCCATGAATTTATGGTGCTTGCCGATACAGGCGAAGATACCATTGCCGCATGTACCCATTGTGATTACGCTTCCAATGTGGAGCGAGCCGCAGTAATTTTTACCGGCAAAGTCTGTACCGATACCTGTCCGCCCCATGAAGAAGTTTCTACCCCCAATGCGCATACGGTGGAAGAAGTTTGCAATTTTATGCAGATACAGCCGGACAAACTCATAAAAACCTTGCTCTTTAATGTGGATGGAAAAGGTGTTGCGGTGCTTGTGCGTGGCGATCACAGTGCCAATGATGTAAAATTAAAAAATTATCTCCATGCCGACACGGTGGAGATGGCATCTCCCGAAGAAGTGGAAAAATGGACAAATGCAAAGGTGGGCTTTGCAGGACCTGTGGGGCTTAACGCTAACATCAAAATCTATGCCGATGCTTCTTTGCAAGAGTCCACAGATTGGGTATGTGGTGCCAATAAAAGTGATACGCATTTACAACATGTGAGCTTAAGTCGTGATTGTACCATCGAAAACTATGCTGACTTGCGAGAAATTTTAGTGACAGATCCTTGCCCCAAATGCCAAGGAAAGCTTGAGCTTCCACGAGGCATTGAAGTTGGGCATGTGTTTAAACTTGGCACAAAATACAGTGATGCCATGAAAGCTACATTCTTGGACGCTCAAGGTAAGGAACAAACCATAGTTATGGGCTGTTATGGTATTGGTGTTTCACGAGTGGTGGCTGCTTGCATTGAACAAAATCATGATGCCGGAGGTATTATTTTCCCGCCACCTTTAGCTCCTCTTGATGTACATGTGCTTAATCTTGATCCTAAAAATGCCGAAGTTTGTGAGCATCTGCAAAAAGTCAAAACAGCACTTGAAGGATCAAGTTTAGAGGTTCTTTTGGACGACAGAGACGAACGCCCCGGAGTAAAATTTAAAGATGCAGACCTTATAGGTATTCCCATGCAGCTTTGCCTTGGCGGCAAAAGCCTTGCTCGTGGCGTTGTGGAAGCAAAGAATAGGCAAACCGGTGAAAAGGTAGAATTAAACTTAACAAGCTTTGAGCATGAATTCGCTGAATGGCACAAGTCGGTATTGCACGGTTGGGGTATGGAAACTGCCAATGAGGGCGATACTGATTAGAGCGTTTTAACATTAAAATGCTCTGAAGCTTGCGTGAGCAAGCGTCCGCC
>CAYJHV010000246.1:0-3153 GCA_964369825.1 uncultured Desulfovibrionaceae bacterium
CAATGCGACCGAAAATCAAGAATAGGCGGAGCTTTGCTTCGCCGTTAAGTGATTAATTTTCGTGCCTTTACCTCTGCACACTTTTTTTTTGTGCGCAGATACAAAATTATATTTTACGCATAAAACTATATAAAAAAGCAATTATACAGAAGTCTTGTTTTAAGAAAGTTTAGGTCACGCCCGGGAGAAAACTTTTTGGTGCACACAAAAGTTTCCTCACAAGAAAATTAAAATAGGACGTGTTAAGGAAGTGCTCCCAACTATTTTTGGTGTAACCAATAGTCCAATGTGCTGTATAAAATTTCCGGCACTATGGGTTTGGTGATATGGTCATTCATGCCATACGCCAGACTTTTTTCTTTATCGCCGGCCATGGCATGTGCTGACATGGCAATAATGGGCAGTAGTGCAAACTTTGGGTTTTGTCGGATTTTTTTTGTGGCAGTTAATCCATCCATAACAGGCATTTGAATGTCCATAAGCACGGCACTGTAATTGTTGTGTTCCAGCAAATCAAGAGCTTCTTGTCCATTATTGGCAATATCCAAGGTATAATTGTCTTTTTTGAGGAGTTCTTCTGCAATAAGTTGATTTATTTGATTATCTTCAACTAAAAGTAAGTGTCCGCCGGCATGAATGTAGGCAATATCACGAGTTTCTGTTATGTTTGTATTTTGCAAGTGTTCTTCTTTGGCCAAGAGGAAAATGGCAGTGAAGGTAAATTGCGATCCTTTGTCAGGTTCGCTTTCCACATAAATGCAGCCTTGCATCATTTCCACAAAACGCTTGGCAATGACTAAACCAAGACCGGTACCACCGTATTTTCTTGTCACCGATGTATCTGCCTGTGAAAATGCAGAGAACAGCGATTCAATTTGCCCATTGCTAAGCCCTATACCTGTATCTTTGACACAAAATTTGCAGTGCATTTCTGTATCATACATTTTAGTATTTTCCACAATAAGGCTGACGCTGCCGGTATGGGTAAATTTAATGGCGTTACCAAGAAGATTAAGAAGCACTTGCTTAAGGCGCAAAGGATCGCCCATAACGATTTGCTCTGCATAATTTCCTTGTTCAAAAATAAAGGCAAGTCCTTTTTGTTCTGCATTATGCTCAAGCAAATTGTATACTTCCGTACAAACATTTTGTATACTGAAAGGTAAAAACTCCATTTCCAATTTTCCGGCTTCAATTTTTGAAAAATCCAAAATATCATTGATGATGCGTAAAAGTTCGTGGGTGGAGAAAAGTGTCTTATCCAGATAATCTTTTTGAAGAGCAGTAAGTTCTGTGTCCGATAAAATATGTAAAAGCCCCAAAATACCATTCATGGGCGTACGTATTTCGTGGCTCATATTGGCTAAAAATTCACTTTTTACCTGAGCACTTTTTTCAGCTGATTCTTTTGCCAGCTCAATTTCTCGTAACATACGCTTACTTTCTCGTAAGTCATGAGAGTATGCAATAAATACATCTTCACTTTCAAGGTGAGCACTGACAATGGTCATGGCAAGCGGTACTTGTTCGTTATTAATATCCATAACCACAATTTCAAAACAACTTTTACCTTCACGAACAGCTTTTGCAACATTTTCTTCCATAAGCAGTTCTGTAAGTGTTCCGTCCGGCTGCATTTTGGGGAATTGTTTTTTAAAATCGGCAATGTACTGCTTTTTTGAATCATATTGTAAAAATTCCACAGCCACATCATTGCATTCCATAATTTGAAATTCGGCGTCCATAAGGTTAATTCCCAGAGGGACTCCATTGATGATACCCTGAATGCGTTGCTCTGCCAGCAAGGCTTTTTTTCTGTTGGCTTCTTCAGCTCGAAGGTCTTGAACATATCCAACGACCATAAACTCACCACGATAAATGGTGCGAGCAACGGTAACAGAGGTAGGTAAATCCTCTCCATTTATGCTTTTACCCATCCAAAAACATTCTGCTGAGCCTTCTGTAAAAGCTCTGATGAGTTGCTCTTGTATTCTTTGCATGGAAAGCACACCGTCGGGTTGATATTCGGGAACTAAAGCCACAAAGTTTTCAATGAATTCATTGGCTTCATTAAGACCAAAAGTTTTAGCCAAGGCCTTATTGCACAAAATTAAATTGAAACTTTGATCCCAAATCAAAGCACCGAAAGGATTTAAGTCCAGCATAATTCGTGCATATTCATCGGCTTCACGAAGTTTTTCCAAGGTAGCATAATGTTCACGTAAATCTTTTAAAAAAGCCAAAATGATGATTTTGCCTTGTAAAAAACTTCGTACCAAAGTGACTTCAAAAGGAATGGTTTCACCACTTGGGCTGATATGTGTCCATTCTGTGTGTACCCGTCCCCTTAACAACGTTTCTTTTAAAAGCCGCGGTCCCTTTACCGTGCTTTTTTCACCATCAGGTTGATATTCCGGGTTAAGGTTGTGGAAGTTATCTTTATATTCTTGTTTGGATTTAAAACCAAAAATTTCCACCATATCCATGCTTGTTTCTAAAATTTCATTGTCAACGGTCCAAATTTGTGATGAAAGAGGTAGATTATCCACAAGATGTTGCATTCGCTCCATAGTAACGCTTACGTCTTCTTGTGCTTTTTCAAGTGCTTGAATGGTATCTGCAAGCGTGTACTCAAGTTTTTTTTGTTTGCTTATATCGGCAATTATACCCACAAGCCCTCTGGCATCACTATTTTCCACAATAAAACTTTTACTCCAAAAAAGCATGGGGAAAATACCATTTTTGAGCTCATAACTGACTTCAAAGTGTAATTCACTTAATTTTTCTAAACTTTCAATATCATATTGATGAAAAAGCGTTCTTTCTTCTTCTGAAAAATAATCCATATCAGATAAAGACTTATGCAATATTTCTTCTTTGGTAACGTCAAAAAACTTTGTATAGGCTTTATTAACAACTTGAAATTTTGCTTCATTATTCTTTGCAAAAAGTGGTACGGGAACAGCATCCACCAGGGCTTTGTAAAAAGACAAGCTTTCATTATTTGCTTCAAATGCAGCCAATAATGCATTGTATTCTTCGCAAGAAACATGTTCATGCTTGGCTTTTCGAGTGAATTTTTCCATAGCTGTTTTTACCTAATCTAGAAATATTTGAATTTGCACATACATGAAATTTTTTGTATTTTCAAGA
>CAYJHV010000247.1:0-3153 GCA_964369825.1 uncultured Desulfovibrionaceae bacterium
CTGTAATTCTATTTAATCAGCTTTTCCTTAATTTTTGGACGAAGCAAGGCACTAGGTTAAATAAAAATTTGCAAAAAGACGTTTTTATTGGAGAAAAAATATGGCAAATCATGTATTTATTGCTACAAGTTTAGATGGTTATATTGCCGATACAGAAAATAGTGTTGATTGGCTTAATACCTTGGCTGAAGAAAGTGAGCATGTAGAAAATGTTTTTGCAGAGTTTATGCATAATATAGATGTGGTACTTATGGGAAAAAATACTTTTATCTCAGTAAAAGATTTTGATACTTGGATATACACCAAACCTGTGATTGTCATGAGTTCAAGTTTGCAAAGCCTAGAACCTGAATTTACAACCAAAGCAAGCATAAGCTCTGCCAGTATAGAGGATACTTTGTCAGACTTACATTCCAAGGGGTTGCAAAATATTTATGTTGACGGTGGTAAACTTATTCAGAGTTTTTTGCAAAAAGACCTTATTGATACTATGACAATTACCAAAATACCTATTCTTCTGGGTGCCGGAGTACCTCTTTTCGGCACTTTATCAAAAAGGTGCATTTTTAAACATAAGAACACTAAAATACTTCCCGGCGGTCTTGTCATGTGTACTTATGAACATATAGCAATTCCACTTGGAATTGCTATGGAGACTGCGAAAGCAGTCGACCGCCGCTGAGGCGTAAGTGCAATTTATTTGCACGTTTAACGCCGAAGCGAAGCGTGCCTTTAAGAGCTTGACATTGTAAATGTCAAGCGGAATTGCTATAAAAAGAACCTTTAAAGGAAGGCATACCGTGTACCCACGAGAATTTGATGTAAGAAAAGAACTGTTTGCGCTTTGCGAAGATGGATATAGAGATTTTGCTTCAGCTCTTATTCCCGGTTGTAATAATTTGCTTGGGGTACGGATTCCACAACTTCGAAAAATTGCTAAGCGGCTTGTCAAAGATAACCCCATTGATTTTCTGGATAATGCGCAAGATATTTATTTTGAAGAAACCATGCTCAAAGGTTTTATCATTGCCAATATGCCTACGGATATAGAAATCACCTTAGAGCAAGTTTCTTTATTTGTCCCCAAAATTACTAATTGGTCTTTGTGTGATAGTTTTTGTAGTGAATTAAAAATAGTACGAAAGCATAAAGAACGAGTCCGGAAATTCTTGACTTCGTACCATCAATCAGGCGAAGCCTATCACATACGTTTTGCCATTGTTATGTTATTATTTCATTATATTGAAGAAAAATATTTAGATGATATTTTATTGATTTGTGATATTATAACCCACGATGATTATTATGTAAAAATGGCAGTTGCTTGGGCTCTTTCCATGTGTTTTGTGAAATTTCCCCATGAGACGCTTACATATTTAAAAACCAACAACTTAGATAATGAAACCCATAACAAAACACTGCAAAAAATATGCGAATCCCTACGAGTAGACAAAGAAACCAAGGCAATGATTAAAGCCATGAGAAGGAAGTAGCGAGCATATCTTTTTAAATGTTCGATGAATAAATTTTCCGCAATTACTTGAATTATAAATAATAGGTAAAATTTTATTTATGAAGTATGCTCCTCTGTGTATGACTTTTGATGAAATGTATGAAGCCGTGCTTGAAAATAATGAAAGCTATGACAGCGTCTTCTTTTATGCGGTTAAGTCAACGGGCATTTACTGTAGGCCTTCGTGTAAATCAAGAGCACCCAAGAAAGAAAATGTAGAGTTTTTCTCCCAAGCTCATGAAGCACAAGCAGCAGGATATAGACCATGCAAAAGGTGTCGCAGTGATTTGCTTGACTATAAACCTATGCAGGATATGGCAAACAAGCTTAAAAAACTCATTGATGCCGGCTTTGCCGAAACCGCAAACCTGCATGAAGAAATGGATAAAATCGGTTTATCACGCAAGCGCATGGTGGAAATTTTCAAAGAAGAATACGGCATGACTCCCAGTCAATATATAAATGAGTTGCGTCATGAAGAAGCAAAAAAGCTTCTCATACAAAGTAATGATGAAATCATAGATATTGCCTACTCAATAGGATTTGGAAGTTTATCGGCATTTTATAAATTCTTTAAAGAACGAACCGGTATGTCACCGGCGGCATATAGAAATAAAAGGATATGATCTTATGAACGGCTTTGCCATATATGAAAATCAATTTGGATTTTTTAAGATTGCTTATGAAGGTGAGTACATTGTTTTTTTCAAAAAAATTCATGATGCAACTATACAGGATTTTGGCACAAGAACACCTTTAACAGAGCGTGTTTATGAGCAACTTTGCGAATATATTGCAGGTAAGCGAAAGAGCTTTGACGTGCCTTACAAGCTTAACGGCACAGAATTTCAAAAGAAAGTATGGCAAGCTCTATGTACTATCCCATATGGGGAAACGTGCACGTATAAGGATATTGCCCTTGCCGTGGGCAATGGCAAAGCTAGTCGTGCTGTAGGGCTTGCCAATAACAAAAATCCCATCACGGTCATTGTGCCTTGTCATAGAGTTATAGGAAGTTCCGGGAAGTTGGTGGGCTATGCCGGCGGTCTTGAAATGAAACAATTCTTACTTCATATGGAGCATAAAAATAAATGAGTAAATATATAGTGTTATTTGAGGTCATTCCCTCACAAGAGGGTAAGGCTAAATACTTGGAACTTGCTGCCATGTTGAAACCCATGCTTGAAGGTTTCGATGGTTTTGTGGGCATGGAACGATTTCAGAGTTTGCATGATGAAAACAAGGTACTTTCCATGAATGTATGGGAAAGCGAAGAAGCTATGCATCGCTGGCGCAATACGGCAGAGCACAGAATGAGCCAATTACAAGGTAAAACAAAACTTTTTGAAAGCTATAAAATCACCGTTGTGTCGGTTGTTCGAGAATATACCCATAGAGATAGGGAAAATGCTCCTGCATAACAGGTTGTTGAAAAATTGCAAATTGCGTCGTCAGACTCGTTTTTTGCTCCAGTTACGTATGTTTTTATACGCGCCTTCCGCAAAAAAGCTTCGTCTTCCTCGTATTTTACAATTTTTGAACAGCCTGTAGTAAAGCCGTAAAGCTATCTTTATTGTAATTAATTTTTAGAGCAATTTAACTTTGAAAATTTCATTTTCAAAGTTTTAAGACACGCTCAC
>CAYJHV010000248.1:0-1234 GCA_964369825.1 uncultured Desulfovibrionaceae bacterium
ACCCCCGCGCTGCTCTCGATTTGCGTAAAGCTCGCAAGCTCGCTAACGCAAACGCTTTCGGCGCCCTTTGGGTCGATCCCCACAAAAAAAAATATCATTATTTTTGAATAAAGCAAGCTACTAGTGCGGTAATTACAAATATTCTTATGTAAAGCTTTTGCTACATAAGAATATTTTTATACAACTCGAAATATTTTTGTGCTCCCTTTCCAGATGACCAGCACTCCAAAGCATGGGCACGACATAATCTGCGTATGAGTGGATTTTCTCGTACTTTATCTGCCCAAAGAACTCCTTGCAAAAATTCTTCCATATTTTTTGATTCAACCAAATAGCCCGTTTCACCATGGCGTAACATTTCTGCAATGCCACCGTTGGCAAATGCCACCACAGGCGTACCACATGCCAAAGACTCACAAATAACATTGGGTTGATTATCTTCAAGGGAGGGAACAAGCACGGCGTCTGCCGCATTATATAAAGCAGCCATGCGCTCTGTATCATCAATATGCCCAAGGCATTGCACCTTAATACCTGCTCTGCTAAATTCCGGCGCCGCATTATTACCAAGCATAAAAACCGTGATACGTTCTTTGAGAGGTGTTTGTGCCAGCATATGCAATAGTTTCACAAGATAAATACCCCCTTTTCGGGTATTATTTAAGCTTTGTGAGGCAAAAAGCAAGGCTAAGCTATCGTCTGCTAATTGCAACTGAGCACGAATATTATCTCTTTGCAAAGGTTTGAATATATCAAGTGGCTGAGCATAAGGAATAATATGCACAGGAAAACGTCCAAGCAAGGCACTTTTCTTGGCTTCTTCGGCCAACCATGTACTTGGTGCCACCACATGTATATCCAATTCACGATATGCTATCATACGAGCTCGCCAAGTTTCAAAAGCTAAATCTTTTTGCTCTGTTGAACCAAGTTCCGGGCAAGCACCACACATTTTTTCAAATTTCCGACAGCCATTACTATAATGACAACCGCCGGTAAAAGCATTCATATCGTGTAAAGTCCAAACAATTTTTTTTCCTCGCAAAAAATCTACACTCAATGAAGGCTCGCAAAAACCTGAAATCCAATGAAAATGCAAAATATCTGAATCATCCAAAAAAGGTATACTTTCCAAGGGAACGCATTGCCACGGTATGGAAAAATATTCAGCATCTTGAGGACGCCGGGGATAACGGTTCAGAGCAGAATAAAGTTTTTTTCCATAGGTCAAAAG
>CAYJHV010000248.1:1334-3140 GCA_964369825.1 uncultured Desulfovibrionaceae bacterium
TTTTTAATGCCTTCCATAAAGAGTGAATCCGGTTTACGTACAGAACCTTCCGGTGTTGTATCTAAACCATATTCCGTAATTTTAGGTAAAAAGCTTTCATTATGTGCTCGTTGCACAACATTTTGAAAAAAATTTTGCTGTAAAAGTTCTTGCAAGGAGTGAGCATCATACATCCAAAGATGACTTTCACCGCTCAATAAATAAGTGCTGTCTATGGGGGGTAAAGCTGAATGTACTTTCGTCACAGGCATTCCACTGTGATGTTTTATTCCGATTTCCGCTTCTTTACCAAGACGTTGCACAATGAAATCCTCTTGCGGTACAGGTTTTTGTTTCCACCAGTTGAGCATTTCGCCGCCGCTTTGGGTGCGAGTTAATTGGTCAATGAGTTCCACAATCATCCATTGATGACGCTCACTTGCTCCCTCTTTACCATGGCGCGCCGCATCAAGGGTTTTTAAATATTCACGAGCAATATTTTCCAAATCCGGCACAACTACCCTTAAAAGCCCTCCCGGACGTAAAACTCTATAACATTCCCCGATGAAAAATTCTCCCCAAGCCTTGGGCATATGTTCCAGTACATGCGAATGGTACACTACATCAAATGTGGCATCGGCAAAGGGAATGCCAAGACGCAAATCATAGGCAATAACCTTTCCGCCATGATCCACAAAATCCATATTAACCCAATCCTCATGAAAAGTATTGCCGCAACCAAGGTTTAACATGCGCATGTTGTTTCCTTTTTTTATGATGGAAAAAGGGTTTTTCTTTTTTCTTCCCACTGCCACGCTGTCAGTAAAATAGTTTCCAAATCGGCATATTGTGGTACCCAGCCAAGTTCAGAACATGCTTTGTGTGCGTCTGCCACCAAAGCCGGAGGATCTCCTGCTCTGCGACTGCTTTCCACTGTAGTAATGGGGCTACCCGTAACTTTTTGCGCCATGGAAATGATTTCACGTACAGAATATCCTTTCCCATTGCCAAGATTGAAAACGGTACTAGGTTCTCCTGCCCATAATCTTTGCAAGGCTAAAATATGAGCTTTGGCCAAATCACATACGTGAATATAATCTCGAATACAGGTACCATCAGGCGTTGGGTAATCTGTACCAAAAACATGAACGCATTTATTATTGTCTTGCGCAGCTTGCAATACAAGAGGAATCAAATGCGTTTCCGGTTCATGCCACTCGCCTAAAGCAATGTCAGGTGAAGCAGGCAATGCTCCGGCAGCATTGAAGTAGCGCAACGCCGTATAGGACATGCCGTAAGCTTTTGAAAAATCTTCCAGCATCCACTCCACGGTAAGCTTACTTCTTCCATAAGGATTGATGGGGCTTTGCAATGCCGACTCTGACAAAGGAAGTTCTTTTGGCTCTCCATATGTGGCGCAGGTAGATGAAAAAATTATATTTTTAACATCATACTCTTTGGCTGTTTGCAAAAGAGTAAAAGTTTTTGCCACATTATTTTCATAATACTTCAAGGGTTCACTGACTGATTCACCCACATAGGCAAAAGCAGCAAAATGCATTATTCCGTCAATGGTATTTTCCTCAAAAAGTGATGAGAGCAGGCTCACATCACCCAAGTCGCCTATGATATGCTGCCCAAAAAGTAAAAATTCTGCATGTCCTGTGGAAAGATCGTCCAGTACTATAACATTATAGCCACTTTGCGCTAAAAAGAAGGCGGTATGGCTTCCTATATATCCGGCACCGCCTAAAATGAGAATGGTTTTCGGCATACATTTTCTTCTGAGCATATCTTCTTAAATATTTTTATAAATTTTTGAACTAA
>CAYJHV010000249.1:0-3133 GCA_964369825.1 uncultured Desulfovibrionaceae bacterium
TGAATTCAGTAAATGTATGTACACATGAGGACTACATGAAAAAAGCTTTTATTACCGGTATTACAGGACAAGACGGGGCTTATTTGGCTCGGTTTTTATTGGATAAAGGCTATGAGGTGCATGGTATTAAAAGGCGCTCTTCTCTTTTTAATACTCACCGCATAGATGACATTTATGAAGGCGGACACACGAATAATCGCCGTTTTTTCTTGCATTACGGTGATTTGACCGACAGTGCCAATCTTGTGCGTTTGATGCAAAAAATTCAGCCCGATGAAGTATATAATCTTGGTGCTCAAAGTCATGTGCAGGTATCCTTTGATGCTCCCGAATATACGGCAGATGTGGTCGGCGTTGGGACTTTACGTGTACTTGAAGCTGTACGCTTATTGGGGCTTGAAAAGAAAACTCGAATCTACCAAGCTTCTACCTCTGAATTATATGGACTTGTGCAAGAAATGCCGCAAAGTGAAAGCACGCCTTTTTATCCTCGTTCACCTTATGCCGTGGCAAAACTGTATGCTTATTGGATTACCGTAAATTATCGTGAAGCTTATGATATGTATGCTTGTAACGGCATTTTATTTAATCATGAATCTCCCATGCGCGGTGAAACCTTTGTGACTCGTAAAATTACTCGTGCTTTGCCTCGAATAATTTTGGGTATGGAAAATTGCCTTTATATGGGAAATATCAATGCATTGCGTGATTGGGGTCATGCCAAGGATTATGTGCGCATGATGTGGCTTATGCTACAGCAAAATGCTCCGGAAGATTTTGTCATTGCCAGCGGAGAGCAGCATTCGGTACGTGAATTTATTGAAATTTCAGCTCAAATGCTGGGGCTTACCTTGGACTGGCAAGGAGAAGGTGTTGATGAAGTGGCTAAAGTTGCATCTTTTGATGAAAATGTCATTGTCACCTTACTTGAAAAGCAAATGCAAGGTGAAAGCTCTGCCACGAAGAGTGCATTCATTGCCGATACCATGAAGAGCATTAAAAACAATTCTTCCTTGCAAAAAGGTAATGTTATTGTGCGTATCGATCCTCGTTATTTTCGCCCCACCGAGGTACAAACTCTTCTCGGACATGCTGCCAAAGCCAAGGAAAAACTTGGCTGGGTACCGCAAATATCTTTTCTTGAGCTTGTGCAAGAGATGGTGGAAGAAGACTTTGCCGGCGCAAGACAAGACAGTTTGTGTATTCATGCCGGATTTACCGTACCCAATGTACAAGAGTAATTAAAAAAGAGGCTGTTATGGCATGTTATTTTGTTACCGGAGGTGCCGGTTTTATCGGCTCTGCTTTTGTATTACAATCTCGTGCTCATGGCATACAAGTTATCAATGTGGATAAGCTTACTTATGCCGGAAATATGGATAATTTATCCATCCTTGCCAATGATCCGGGGCATATTTTTGTGCATGGCGACATTGGCAACGAAGAACTCATGAGCCAAATTTTGCAACAATATTCACCTGATGTTATAGTAAATTTTGCTGCCGAATCACATGTGGATCGCTCCATCTTAGACCCTGATGCCTTTGTGCGTACCAATGTACTCGGAACCTGCGTTTTATTGCGTGTTGCCCTTACCTATTGGCAAGGTTTGAGTGATGCCAAGAAAATTAATTTTCGTTTTTTGCATGTCTCCACCGACGAGGTTTTTGGTAGTCTGACTCAAGAAGCCGCCGCTTTTACCGAAGAAACTGCCTACGCTCCCAACAGTCCTTATGCCGCATCCAAAGCAGCCAGTGATCATTTGGTACGTTCTTTCCATGAAACCTATGGGTTACCCATCTATATCACCAATTGTTCCAACAATTACGGTCCTCGTCAATTTCCCGAAAAGCTTATTCCCTTGGTTATTTGCAATGCTATTGCCGGCAAACCCATTCCAATTTATGGCAAAGGTGAAAATATTCGAGACTGGTTGCATGTGGAAGACCATTGCTCTGCCATAGAAAGAGTTTTACA
This sequence comes from uncultured Desulfovibrionaceae bacterium, assembly GCA_964369825.1. GTDB lineage: Bacteria > Desulfobacterota > Desulfovibrionia > Desulfovibrionales > Desulfovibrionaceae > CAYJAD01. The sequence continues at coordinate 1,978 of CAYJHV010000249.1, forward strand.
AAAAGGTAAAATAGGGCGTACCTATAATATTGGCGGCAATGCCGAATTGACTAATATTCAAGTGGTCAAGCGCATTTGCAAAGCCTTGGATAATTTTGCACCTCGTTCGCACGGTCAATATGCCGATCTCATAACTTTTGTGGCAGATCGACCCGGGCACGATTTACGCTATGCCATTAATTGCAGTCGTATAGAAGCTGAATTGCAATGGAGCAGCAGTCAAAGCTTTGATGAGGGAATCATAGAAACAGTGCGTTGGTATTTGGAAAATCAAGCATGGCTCAAACGTGCCCAAAGCGGTGAATATCAAGATTGGGTACAAAAAAATTATACAGCGAGATAATATGAAAGAGCGCAAAGGCATTATTTTGGCAGGTGGCTTTGGCACCCGTTTGCATCCGCTTACCTTAGGTATCAGCAAACAGCTCATGCCCATTTATGACAAGCCCATGATTTATTACCCTCTCAGTATTTTGCTTTTGGCTCATATTCGAGATATTAGCATCATTTCCACACCGCAGCATTTACCACTTTTTCAAGAACTGCTTGGAGACGGAAAAAAATGGGGCTGTACATTTCATTATGTGGCACAGCCATACCCCAATGGTCTTGCGCAGGCTTTTTTGCTGACTCGTAAACATATTGAAGGGCATCCCACCTGCCTTGTACTTGGGGATAATTTGTTTTTTGGGCACAATTTGAACGATCTTTTACTCCATGCTTCACGGCAAGAACACGGTGCCACGGTCTTTGGTTATCATGTCAATGATCCCAGTCGTTACGGTGTGGTGGAGTTTAACGAATACCAACAAGCCATCAGCATTGAGGAAAAGCCGGCAAATCCTCGTTCCAATTACGCCGTTACCGGTTTGTATTTTTATGATGAAAATGTAGTGAATATTGCCGCTTCCATCAAGCCTTCCGCACGAGGAGAACTGGAAATTACCGACGTTAATAATGCATACCTGAAACAAGGTGCGTTACAAGTGGAACTTATGGGCAGAGGCATTGCTTGGCTTGATACCGGAACGCACGATTCACTTTTGGCAGCCTCATCTTATGTGCAGGCTATGCAAACCCGACAAGGATTGTATGTCGCTTGCCCGGAAGAAATAGCATGGCGTAAAGGTTTTATCAGCAACGAACAATTACGCAA
>CAYJHV010000250.1:0-3119 GCA_964369825.1 uncultured Desulfovibrionaceae bacterium
TCTTGCGCGCCAATATATTTTAGCAAACGAGCGTGAATAGTTGTGGTAAATTTACCTTTATATTTATAATCACTAAAAACATTAAAATTCAAATACGTACTTAGTTTTATATGTGATTTCAGCTCATTTTCGAAGAAAATGAGCCGTGAGCGCGTTTTGAAAGGGGGTTTGGGGGAAAACTTTTTGGCGCTAGCAAAAGTTTTCCCCCAAGAAAATTAAAATCGGAACTACTAACCTTTTAACAACACAAATATTAACTTGCTCCATGTCCAATAAAATTCGTGAAGTATATGAGTGTACGCATTGCGGTACACAAGCAAATAAGTGGCATGGTAAATGCCCAAGTTGTGGCGAGTGGAATACTCTTGAAGCTGTGCAAAAAAAAGTGTTGCCTGCCTCTAAAAAAAATATGTATACGCCGCAAACAGCTTCCAAAGCCATGGTACTGGCTGACGTTGACGACCAAGGATATGAAGCCTTTGGCTCCGGAATGCTCGCTCTTGATCGGGTACTTGGTCAGGGTTTTGTACCGGGAGCTGCTATCTTGGTGGGTGGAGAACCGGGTATCGGTAAATCCACCTTACTTTTGCAAGTGGCAGGTGCTGTGGCAGCCGGAGCGGAAGGCGTTGGGCGTAAAGTTGTTTATGTAAGCGGTGAAGAATCTCTTCCTCAAATCAAAGGACGTGCGCAACGTTTACATGTTTTGCACGATAATTTGCTTGCTCTTGCCACCAATCGTGTGGAAGATCTCCATCCCATTTTGGAAAATACAGCTCAGAATGTAGCTCCGGCTTTGATTATTGTGGATTCTGTGCAAACTTTATGTTCCATGGAAGCCGATGGACTGCCCGGCAATGTGAGTCAGGTGCGTGCTGTTGCCGGTGATTTACTGGAACGCTGTCGGCAATGCGGCACAACCTTGATACTTGTTGGGCATGTAACCAAAGAAGGTAACCTTGCAGGACCGCGTCTTTTGGAGCATATGGTGGATACGGTCATCTCTCTTGAGGGGGATCGCCGCCAAATGTTTCGACTTTTGCGTGTTTTTAAAAATCGCTTTGGCCCCAATGAGGAATTGCTGGTCTTTCATATGTTGCAAGGCGGTATGAAAATCATTGAGGATCCTTCCACCTATTTTCTGGGCGCACGTGATGCCACGCTCAGCGGAACGGCTGTTGTTATGGCTGTAGATGGGCATAGACCTCTTGCCGTTGAAGTTCAAGCCTTGGTCACTCGATCTTACTTGGCCATTCCACGGCGTACAGCTCTTGGTTTTGATACCAATCGTTTACATTTATTGCTTGCGGTACTTGAAAAACGCCTTAAAGTAAATTTTGGACAAGTGGATATTTATGCCAAGGTGGGCGGAGGTTTACGTATTACCGATCCCGGCATGGATTTGGCCTTGGTTGCCGCCGTTCTTTCCTCTTTTTATGACATACCTTTGCCGGAACGGGCGGTACTGTGGGGTGAAGTGGATTTAAATGGGCAAATTCGTCCTGTTTCTGCTCAGGAAATTCGCTATACGCAGGCCTCACGTCTTGGGCACAATCCCATCATTCAACCGGACAATGCGCATCAAAATGTCAGTACCGTGCGAGCATTACAGCAAATGCTTTTTGCTAAAAAAGGATAAACATGAAAAATAAATTTGTAAAACAACTTATAGTATTCGGTGTTTTTCTGTGCGCAACTTTTTCCATGCATAATTATGCTTATGCTCAGAAAAAATTAACTTTTTTTAATAATTCGTCAAGTAATGTTTTCATGTCCATGCGTTTTTTGGATACAAAAAGTGCTGCTTGGATTACCACAGGTTGGATATCTGTTTTATCCGGAAAAGAAAAAATCATTTCGGTGCAAACCCAAGAAGAACTTATGTATTATTTTATTTTAGACAGAAAAGGTACGGAATGGGGCGGTACGCATAATGATAAAGACGATGTGCAACAATGGATTATAGATAAAAATTTCCGTATACAAAATAACAATAAACCCAAAGGAAAAAGCGCACGTAAAGTATGGTTTGATGCCTTGATACCTGAAGATGACGGAAATTTTGTTATTGATATTATAGATTAAACCTGCAAAATTAAATATTGCAGTATGTTAAGGAGTATATATGACCAGTCAAATAAAAACTTTTTTGCTTTTAGCTTTACTTTCAGGGCTTATTATGGTGCTTGGAGCAGCACTTGGAGGAAAAGTAGGAATTATTATAGCTTTTGCTTTAGCACTTGCTATGAATGTGGGCTCTTATTGGTATTCGGACAAAATTGTGCTTTCTATGTATAAAGCTCGTGAACTTTCACCAAGTGATGCACCGGCAATTCATGCCATGGTGGAGGAACTTGCTGCACGTGCCGGCATTCCAAAACCTCGAGTATGTGTCATTCCGGAGCAAGCTCCCAATGCTTTTGCCACAGGGCGCGACCCTGCCCATGGAGTTGTGGCAGTTACCGAAGGTATTGTGCACCTTTTGAGCACAGAAGAATTACGTGGTGTTATTGCACATGAAATCGGGCACATTGCCAATAGAGATATACTTATTCAAACTGTGGCAGGAGTGCTTGCCACTGCCATTGTTTCCATAGCCAATATGATGCAATTTGCGGCAATTTTTGGTATCGGACGAAATGATGAAGAGGGCGGCGGTAATTTCTTAAGCAATATTCTCCTTATTATTTTGGCACCAATAGCTGCCACGCTTATTCAAATGGGTATATCTCGTTCACGAGAATATCTTGCTGACGATACAGGCGCACGTATTTGCGGCAATCCATTGGGATTGGCCGGTGCATTGCACAAATTACAACATTATAATGCTCAAATACCAATGAAAAGCGGCAATGCCAGCACCGAGCAAATGTTCATTGTTTCTCCACTTTTTGGCGGCGGTATGAGTAAACTTTTCAGCACCCATCCCCCCATAGAGGAACGTATTGCACGTTTGCAAAATATGGCAAGGTAGCATTATTTGAACTTAAGTAGTCGTCACTGGAAAACATGTTAATGATTTAAAATTAAACAATTTTTTAGTTAAATTATACAAATAAAAATGCCAAAAATAAGGGCATGGATGCACTTTTTCGGCATTTTTATGTCGTTAAAATATGGTT
>CAYJHV010000251.1:0-3091 GCA_964369825.1 uncultured Desulfovibrionaceae bacterium
CAAGGCATTAGGTTTCACGCTTAATCACCAAAAGCGATATATCATCATTGGGTGCCGAATCTTGCATATGTTTCAACAAATCTTTTCGAATTTCTTGTAAAATGTATTCTGCATCTGAATTTTTGTACCATGCACGCATAAAAGTGTTTTGTAAGCGTTCTTCACCATAAAATGCATGTGTATTATCATTGCCTGAACCCATGGCTTCGCTGGCTCCGTCTGTATACAATGTAATGGCTGCGCCCGGTTCAAGTTCAAAGGTAAAATCGGTATATTTTTGATTTTCTCGTACATTAAGTACTAATTCCTTGGACCAATCCAAAAGTGGATAATATATTTTTTTTCCTTCAATTTCCATGCATTGCAAATTATGCTGTCCCGTATGTCGCTTATCTGTTTTCAAGACAGGACCGCTCCAAAGCGGAGGAGGATGACCGGCACTTGCCCAAATAAAAGTACCGCTCTTTATGTCAAGAGTAGCTACCAACATGGTAACAAACATGGAGGAAGAATCATTGCGCAGCAAAGCGGTATTCAATCTTTGCAGTGTTTTTGCCGGTGATGCACCCTCTTCCATAAGAAAAGAATGTGTAAATGACATGGCTCGGCTCATTATTAAGGCAGCAGGAATACCCTTACCACAAACATCTCCCATAACAAAATGTATCCATTGAGGATTTTTTAAATTAACAAAACAACTATACAAATCACCGCATACTTCCGTTGCCATATCAAGAGAAGCGGCAAGTTGTATGCCGGGTACTTGGGGTAATACAGATAAAAGCATAGATTTTTGTGTGTTTCTGGCAATGGCAAGTTCATTCATGAGCCTTTGTTGTTTAGTGGTATTGAGCACAAGATTTCTAAAAGATGTACGCAATGTGACACGTACACGATCAAAGGCAGAAAGCATACTTCCAAGTTCGTCGGCAAAAGTACTTTGCGGAAAAGGACTGTCTGTATCTCCTTCACTTAATTTGCCAATGGCAATGCTTAAACTGCGCAAAGGACGCAAAGTCCGTGAGGTGACAAGCCAAGTAATACAGCCGATGCATAAAGGACCAAATATGGCCACCAGTAAAAAGGAAGTGGGAAAAGGTGTCGGTGCATCCCCAAGTTCGTAACTGTCCACCAACAAAGCAAGGTGCCATCCCGGTATATCCATGGGATAATACAGTAAGGAAGTAGGGCTATTCCATGGTAAATTCCAAATGGTTTTGTCGGCATTAAAAATAGAATGCAATTGCACTGTCCCTTTTTGCCCTGAAAGTATGCGTTGCCCCAAGGTGGCAAGAGCCGGAAGATCAGCAACTTGTGCTTCTTCTGCAAAACTTTGCGGCCCTTTTTGCAAAGATCTGCCCGGAGGAAAAATAACATATTGCCCGGTAGCATCAAATAAAATAGGCACCGCCGAACTAAAACCGGAAAGATTTTTCAAGTTTTGAGCAATCCAAGGCATGGAAAGCACCACGCCAATCCAACCTTCCTCAGCATTTTTCGAAAGACCTTTGCTGTACATGATGGGAGCGTGAGGATCGTTAATGGGGCTGTCTTTGGCTTTGCCAAAAGTTTCATAGGATAAAAGCACGGTTTGCCATTGTTTACTTTCAATCTGTGTATTTAAATAATTATTAAAATTTTTTATGGAATATCTATTGATAATGGTTCCGTTGACAATGCGAAAAAACCACGCTTTGTCTTTTGTGCCTGCCATAATGCCAAGTACAGGAATTTCTGATACTATCATATCAAGATCTAAATCATGCTGTAAAAAATTATATAATGCCTGTGCATTTTGTAGGAAAAGTTTACTTTGCGGCATAATTTGTAAAGAATTTATAGTATTAACCATATGCTCAAGATCACCCTCAACGCGCTTCATGAAGGAAGAGTTGACCACTGATTGCGTATACATGGCCTGCATGGCAAGTGAACCGGTATTATTTTGAAGAATAAGTTTTGTGCCAAAATAAAAAGCTCCCATGGCACACCAAATGAGCACAAAAGTACAAATGGTAAAAAGTGTTGTTTGGCGAAAGGCAATATTATTCTTCCAAAGAAATGTAAGTTTTGCCAAGGGAGAACGTGGCGTAAAGGGAAGGGTATCTTGTGAAAAAATAGTATTTTTATGCTCTGCATCCAAAGAAAACACAAAGGAAAACATATTTCCGTCAGTATAAGTGTAACGTGCTTTATCTGTAAGTAAGCGTACCAAGGAAAGTCCTCGCTGACCAAGTGGCATAGTTTCAATGCTTTGTATATCATGCTCGGCATGGCACATAGGATTAAAAGGTGTTGCATTGTCCCAAAGACTTACATAAAATTCTCGTTTATTTCCATACCCTTTAGATTCAATGGAAAGACGGATGTTTATGTTTTTTGTGCTGGCATCCTTGCTGTTACTTAAGCCGTGAATACAGATATTTATCAGTAGTTCTTCCAAAATCAGCCGCAAGGAAAGACGGTCATCATAGGATGCTCCTTGTTGCGTTGCCCATTCTTGCACAAGAGCCAAAATGCCTTCCACCGTGGGCATATCGCCTTCAAAACTTAATTTTAATTTTTCTGCATTTTCTAACGTACCGCTCATAGATTGAACCTAAGCTTTACCGTAAACAAAATCAACAATTGCTTTGGCAGAGCAATTCAATATGCCACCATTAATTTAAGATATTTTTTGTGGGGGGAACTTTTGCTTGCGCCAAAAAGTTCACCTTGCTCTCGATTTGCGTAAAGCTCGTAAGCTCGTTAACGCAAACACCTTCGGTGCCCGTTGGCTCGGCTCCCATACCCCCCTTGTAACTCCCCCCTGCCCCCTCAAAACGAGCTCACGTAAGTGACGTTATGAGGGGATTTATATTTGTTTTATACTAGTGCCTTGCTTTATTCAAAAACTTAGATTTTATTAAAACAGTCAGGTTATTGTGAGTTAAATTTTTTTCTGGGGAGGAGACCTTTTTTCAAAAAGATCCCTCCCCCAGCAAGTGTTTATAAATAAAATAAAATATGTTTGCGACAAAATGTTTGTTAATACCCAATAATATTTTCAATTAAAAATTATTCTTGAATTCTTACTCAAATAGTGTACATT
>CAYJHV010000252.1:0-3087 GCA_964369825.1 uncultured Desulfovibrionaceae bacterium
AAAAGTAAGCCTTGATGATAATAGGTGTAGAGTTCTTCCCGTGACAATGGACAACCGTAGGTGGTTAAATCTAAAATTACGTCCATATTTTTAAAACTCCATGCCCTTGCCGCATGGAAAAGTTCTGTGGGATCGGAGTGAAAAAGTTTTGTCTCAGCTGCTTTGCGGTTGACGGCCCACAGTCCAAAAATAAAGGGTAATCCTGTCCATTCTCGCCATTCTTCCGCTAAATCATGTCGATAAAGATAATATTCATGATTTCGCAAACGCAAAGCTTCATCACCGATGGCCAAAAATGCTTTGGGCGCATTGCCATGATGCAAAGCCTTACTCACATTGCCCACTCTGAATGTACATTCAAGAGCGTATTTTTCTTGCAGAAGTAACTTGAGCAATGCCACAGAAGTGGCTGTTTCTGCGCTGATAAGTATTTCTTCACCTGCCAATGCCTCAATGGGACAAGAAGAAAGCAAGAGTACGGACATGACCGGACCGCGAGAACCGATGGAAAGATCTTTAATGAGGTAGTATTGCTCAGGATTTCTGGCATATTCAAAACATGATATGGATGATATATGCAATTCTTCACGGGCAAGCATGGTATTGAGTACCGCCGGGGGCGCCGCAACTATTTCAAATTCATGGGCAATGATGCCTGATTCCAAGGGATAATAAATGGGAAGCACATTGAGATAGCCAATACGTCCCATGCGTAGACTTTGGTTTATTTTATGTGGTATTGTTTTATTATTTACCATTTTATACTGCTTTGTTTATGATGTCATTTTTATGTAGCGTGGAAATGTATATTTTCCAAAAGTTGATAATCCATACTGCGTTGTTTGGGAGTAAAACCGGCGGCTTCAATGATTTGATGTATGTCTTCTCTCTTGAGCGAATATGCTGTACCGGCGGCAGCCACCACATTTTCTTCCAGCATAAGGGAACCAAAGTCGTTGGCACCGTAAAAAAGAGCCAATTGTCCGATGTGCGGTCCCATGGTAACCCAAGAAGCTTGAATGTTTTTAATGTTATCAAGCACCAAACGAGAAAGAGCAAGCATTCGCAAATATGCCGGAGCCGGTAAACTTTGACAATGAATATTGGTGTTTGCCGGCTGGAATGTCCACGGAATAAAGGCGGTAAAACCTTGTGTTTTGTCTTGGGTTTTGCGCACGGCAAAAAGATGATCCAAGCGATGTTCGCTCTTTTCTTCATGCCCAAACATCATGGTGGCTGTGGTGCGCAATTGCAAGGCGTGGGCTTCTTCCATAATGCGCAGCCAAACATCGGCAGAACATTTATTGGGAGAAACTTGTTTGCGTACAGCATTATGTAAAATTTCGGCACCGCCACCGGGTAAGGAGTGCAAACCGCCGGCTTTGAGTCTGCTCAAAATCTCTTGTGTCGATAAGTCATAGAGTTTTGACCAATAAGCGATTTCCGGCGGTGAAAATGCGTGGATATGCAAAGTTGGCCAAGTACTGCTGATAAAAGTCAGTAGTTCTTCATACCAAGAAAAAGGCAAATGCGGATGATGCCCGCCTTGCATTAAAATTTGCGTACCGCCAAGAGCAAGGGTTTCTTCAATTTTTTGTGTTAATTGTTCACGGCTTATAATATAAGCGTCTTCTGCTTCTGGCGGACGATAAAAAGCACAAAAACGACAAGCACACACACAGACATTGGAATAATTAATGTTTCTGTCACCAACATAGGTAACTATGGGGTCAGGATGCATACGCATACGCATGGCATGGGCAAGGGCAGCAAGGGTATGTAAATTGGCTTCGGCATAAAGTATTTCAGCATCTGCTCGTGTCAGTCTTTCACCGTTCAAAGATTTTTCGCATACTGCCAGTACAGCCGCATTTTCGGCAAAGGGGTTTATATTATTTTCCATATTTAATTTCCTTTGTCTTGCTCTGCCACAAGCTCAAAGGCAGCATTGCGGCGCAGCGGCATAAAACCGGATTCTTGTATCATATGCTCAAGGGCGGCAATGGTCATACCTTGTTCGGAAGTGGCACCTGCCATATGTCCGATGTGTTCTTCCACAATGGTACCGTCAAGATCATTGGCACCGTACCACAAAGCACTTTGTGCCAATTTATTGCCCATCATTACCCAATAAGCTTTTATATGTGGTATGTTATCCAGCATTAAGCGAGAAACGGCCACGGTACGCAGTTGCTCAAGACCTTGGTGTTGCCCCATTTTTTCTTTTGGCAAACGCAATAAACTGTTTTTTGTCTGGAAAGGTAAAGGAATAAAACAAGTAAAGCCACCGCTTATGTCCTGTTGCGCTCGCAAACGACAAAGATGGTCCACCCTGTCTTCGTGTTCTTCCACATGCCCGTAAAGCATGGTGCAATTGGTACGTATGCCAAGGCTGTGCGCCTCACCGCAAATGCGTAACCATGTGCTAGCGTCTGATTTCATGGGACAAATAGCATCACGAACTGTGGGAGCAAAAATTTCTGCACCGCCGCCGGGCATCATACTTAAGCCGGCTTGTTGCAAGCGTTGCAACACTTCAAGGGTACTGATATTTTCGAGTTTTGCAAAATGATCGATTTCCACGGCAGTGAAAGCTTTAATCATCAAACCGGGAGCCATTTCACACACTGAACGCAAGATATCTTCAAAAAAAGACAAAGGGAAAGTAGGGTGACAGCCACCCACAATATGCAATTCATCAAGTTGTAATGCTTGCAAATTTTTTGCCGAAGACACTTTTTGCAAAATATCCTCTTTACTGAGTACAAAAGCACCCGCTTGTTCTTCTGATTGTCGGCAAAAAGCACAAAAAGCGCATTGATTGACGCAGACATTGGTATAATTTATATGGCGATTCACCACATAATATGTGGCATTTCCATGTAATTTTGTTCGCACATGTTGTGCCAGCGCACCTACGGCAGTTATATCCTTACAAGCAAAAAGAGCAAGTCCGTCGGTATGGGAAAGCCGCTCACCTTGTATGACTTTTTCATAAATATTTTGTAAACCAAGTTGCGTATAGTATTTGACGTTGAGCATAATATGTGATTATGTTCCCTTGCGTCGTGGCTGTCAATGAATTTT
>CAYJHV010000253.1:0-3064 GCA_964369825.1 uncultured Desulfovibrionaceae bacterium
CTAAGGCACGTAGAAGACCATAACATCCGGCAAGCATCATTTGCCCATGCGGTGCCAAAAATTGTCCATACCCTTTCAAACGCTCCCGTTGCGGACCGATGATAAAGGTAGGAGCAAAGGAACCGGCCTCTTCCACACGCTGCCCAAAGGCAACGCCATGTCCGCCGGATTCCCGTACTTTTTCATCGGGTAACCAACCAAGGCGAAACTCTTGTAAATCCTGCAAATATGCCTCAAGACTTTGTTGTCCTGTATGATGCTCAAAAATCCCCAGCACTTTATTGGCATAAACGAGCATGGCAAGGGTATGGCTGTTACCCACATTGATAATGGTAATACCCTCACGCTCTGAACGTTGCGAAATTTCAGGTACGGACAACATACCGAGAATGGCCGCTGTACCTGTATCTGCCACCGGACCGCCGGTAAGGCTTTGCAGACTGGCAAGACGAGTATTTTGCGGACATTCTTCTTGTACATTTTCATAAAGCCAATTTTCGGGAGCAGAATTTTTTTGTAACAATTTCCCCCATGATTGCATTCTGCCAATTCTGTTACCGCCCGGAAAGACGCCATGGTCTTGCACAGCGGCGACAACGGCACTTGGTAAGGGAAGCCCGAATTGACGCAGGAGATTTTCCCAAACAATGCCTTGATAATCTGCCAAATGTATGGGGACTGCGCCACGGGGCGCGCTTTCACAAATTTCTATGCCAAAGGACTGTACTTTTTCAAGGTTGTCATGAATGGCAGCGGCGGCATTTTGTGTACTGTATACAGCAAGCCCGCTTTCCAAATGAGCAAGGAGCGCACGCATAAAACCACCGCCCATATTATGCCCATAAAGCCAAATATTTTTTTGCGCTGCCGTCAGTTCTCGAATTTTTTGTTCAACCAGCCTTGCCGGTGTAGGCAGTACAAATTGCGGCCAATTTTCCGGTTCCATGTGGGGACGGGCAAACAAAACATCTTGCGTACCGCTGCCAATATCCAAAAGTAAAAGGGGACCTGTTTTTTCTAAAAAATCATATGCATTTGACACAATAAATATTTACCTCTTAAGCGGAAGAGCATACTTCATCATAAATAAAATTCATTGCTTGTTTTTACATTTCATATAACTACAAATATTTTATTTATCGGGTACTTATGAAGATATGCTTACCCAAAGCTATGTTGTAGGCGCATCGTTTTCCATGGCAAGGATTTCACGGTATAAACGTATGGTTTCCTTGGCATCTTCTTCACGTACTTTATGTAGGGCAAAACCGGCATGAACAATTACATAATCACCCACTTCTGCTTCTTCGGGCAAGAGCATAACCGATGCAGTGATCAATGTTTGCCCTTCGCCTACTCTGGCTTTTGCCATACCATCTTCCAAAAGTTCTACAATTTGTGCGGGAACAGCTAAACACATATTAACATTCCTCTAAGAAAGCAGAGCTTATTTCATTGATTTCTTTACGGGCAAGCGTTAAGTAATCTTCAAACTTTTCTTGCACCTTAGGCGAAAGCCCTATATTCCATGTGGTGAAATCATCAGGTTCCATGCCAAGGACTTGAATTTTGGGTCGATGCCCATGCAAAAGTTCTGCCATATTTAATGAGTCAATAAGATCAATATCGTGAATGGAAAGACGTTGTTTTTCATTGTCCACAAGGTCGGATTCACTCAGTTTATATATGGTTCCGGGTTTACCTTGAGCGTGTACTATGTCCAGCACCAAGATTGCATCATATCCTTCAAAAAGATAGAAGACATCTTGGGTAAAAGTACCTGCTTCCAAAACAGTAACATTGTCCGGAAATTTTTCTGTGAGTAATTTTTGAGCGGCAAAAACTCCTATACCATCGTCGGTTAAGAGCATATTTCCAATACCCATGACCAGTAATTTTTTCATCACTAAAGCCCCCTTCCAAAATAAATCTGTGGGAACATAGCAAAATATGCTTCAAAGCGCAATGTGAATTATTTCTGAATACAGGGCAAATACACAGTTCTAATTGTGTTAATAGTTACAATTAACACAATTAGATGTATTGTTATATCCCACCTAAAAGCGGCGATTTTATCTTTTGCTTTCCATGGCTGTCTTTGTTATTCCCTAAGACCTCAGTGCAATGAGTTCAAGGTGAAAAATTATGAAAAAACAATCCACTGAATCCATAAGGGTCTTGGTGGCAGATTTGCCAAGCCATGATTTTCAAGAAGCAGATTTACTTTTAAAACCCTTTATGAACATGCTACCTCATGAACAGGCACGCAGTATTGCCGCCAATAGAAGACCTGTAGACCGTGCTTTACGGATTTTAGTGCGTGTACTTTTGGGGTATGCATTGCAACAAATCACCGAAAGACCGGGAAGTGAATTTTTGTCTCAGCTCACCATCGATAACCATGGTCGCCCTCAATGCGCAGGACTCTGCTTTAATTTCAGCCATACAACACCGTATGCCGTTTGTGCGCTGGCTCCGCCGGGTTGGAAAGGACGAATAGGTGTAGATGTGGAATCCGTGCAAGATTTGCAAGTTCATGAATTTTACAAAGTATTTACTCCGGAAGAAATGACCGCAATAAAGGCTACAGATGATCACTCACGAGAGTTAATCAGGCGATGGACCATTAAAGAAGCGGCTTTGAAGGCTGACGGTTTGGGTTTTCTGGCTGACCCATTAGCCATACGTACAGATTTTGGATTCACAGGACGTCTTGCCAATGGTCTTTATTGGAATCACCTACCCCTAGATGAAAATTTTTGGCTTACGGTGGCTTCCTGTTTTGCAAAAGCTGTTACAATGGAAAGGCTAAGGGCTGAGGATTATTTAAATCTTTGTTAAAACACAAATATAAAAGACAAGTTAAAATGTATGATTACAATGTATTATTTCATAATTGAATTCCTGTATATACTTTTAGTTAGTTGTCACTGAAAAATACAATAACACTTTAAAATCAAACAATTTTTTTAGTTAAAATACGCAAATAAAAATGCCGAAAATAAGGGTATGGATGCACTTTTTCGGCATTTTTATGACGTTAAAATATGGTTTTTCTGTGACG
>CAYJHV010000254.1:0-3057 GCA_964369825.1 uncultured Desulfovibrionaceae bacterium
CGGGGTCTGGGGGAGGAGACCTTTTTTCAAAAAGATCCCTCCCCCAGAAAAATATTATAAATCAGAATGGTCTACCTATAATCGCATTTTATTTTTTCTTACGACGAAAGAATTTGGGATGTCTAGAACTTAACCAAAGAATGCCGAGAGTAAGTGCTCCGGCTAAGCCGGTAATGCCGGCTACAGCACCAAGGATAAGCAAAGTGATGTCATAATTGCTTATAATAATTGTTAAGGGTAAGTCTATCACAAGAAGACCTGCTACTACAAGGCTATGTACAAGTACGGCAGGCCAAATATGACCGGTAAGTTTTACTCCCATATAGCCCATGAGCAGACAAAAAATACCGCTTAACATCATACGCAAAGCCAACAATCTATCATGTAAGGCAACACTTACTTTGCCGGCTTGTTCAGCTTCGCTGAGGGCGGTGCTTGCATAGTATTGCAAAGCGGAATAAAATATAATGCTTAAAATAAAAAGAATAAATGTTGGAGTCCAAAAATGCAAAATAAAATTTTGAATATGGCGTTTAAACACGTGAACGACTCTTTATTGTCTTATTTTTGAGTTCGAAAGGTCTTGCAAAAAATCTTCGTAAACCGATGATAAACCTTGTTTAAGGTCTATGCGTGCCTTCCATCCGAGCTTGGAAATTTTTGAAATGTCTAATACTTTTCGAGGTGTTCCGTCCGGTTTGGCAATGTCGGTTAAAATATTTCCTTGATAGCCTACGGTTTTGGCAATAAGTTCCGCAAGTTCAAAAATACTGACATCTTCACCGCACCCCACATTAATATGTGTAGGTTCGGTATATTTTTCCATGAGTAAAAGACAAGCGTCCGCTAAGTCATCCACATGTAAAAACTCACGGCGTGGTTTTCCTGTGCCCCAAATCCAAACATCCGGAACATTTGCCACTTTGGCAGCGTGAAAACGGGAGATAAGAGCCGGAATGACATGAGAGTTTTCTGCGTGATAATTGTCACCGGGACCATAAAGATTGGTGGGCATGGCACTTATGGCATTAAAAGCATATTGCTTGGCATAGGCAGCGCACATTTCAATGCCGGCTATTTTTGCCAAAGCATAGGCTTTATTGGTACTTTCTAAGGGACCTGTAAGCAGGTATTCCTCTTTTATGGGCTGTGGGCAATCACGTGGATAGATGCAAGATGAGCCAAGAAAAAGCAACTTCTTACAATGATTTTTCCATGCGGCATGGATAACGGCATTTTGCATTTGTAAGTTATCATAAATAAAAGAAGCAGGGTAGGTATTATTGGCATGAATGCCTCCCACCTTGGCAGCGCACATAAAAACATATTCCGGTTTATGTTGTGCAAACATGGCGTCAACGGCTTGCGCTTGGCACAAATCCAATTCTTTGCGAGTGAAGGTCAGAATATTTTCAAAACCTTCTCGCAAAAGCGCACGCAAAACGGCACTGCCCACCAGTCCGCCATGTCCTGCCACATAAATCAAGGATTGTTTCTTCATTTTTTCTTACCGGAACGTTTATTCCTTCCATAATTGTCACTAAAACGCTCAATGTCATCTTCTCCAAGATACGAACCCGATTGGATTTCAATGAGTACCAAGGGAATAATACCGGGATTTCTCAAACGGTGTTTTGCGCCTTGGGCAATGTACGTGGATTGATTTTCCGACAATAAAAATACTTTACTTTCATTGGTTATTTCTGCGGTACCGCTGACCACAATCCAATGTTCTGCTCGGTGATAATGCCTTTGTAAAGAAAGTTCTTCACCCGGTCTGACCACAATGCGTTTTACCTGAAAACGTTCTGCTTGTGCAATGCTTTCATAATGTCCCCATGGACGGCACACTTTTTGATGCAACAAGGCTTCTTGTCGTCCTTGTGCTTTAAGTCCGGCAGCAATACTACGTACATCTTGAGCATAATTTCTTTTTGCCACAAGTACGGCATCGGCTGTTTCCACCACAATAAGGTCTTCTATGCCAAGTGTTGCCACTAAACGTGTTTCCGCATGAACATACGAATTCCGTGACTTGAGCATAATGGTGTCACCGCGGTGCACATTGCCAAGGGCATCTTTGTTTTGTATATCAAGTTCATAAAAAGATTCCCAAGAACCAAGATCGTTCCAATGCACTTGCAAGGGAAGTACGGCAGCTTTGGCAGTATGTTCCATAACGGCATAGTCGATGGATTCAATATGGCAGGCAGCAAAGGCTGTGGCATCAGGGCGAATGAAATCTTTGTCTTGCTGACGTTTTTTCCATGCATGTTTGCAAGTATCCATCATGTCCGGCATAAATTTTTCTAATTCATTTAAGTAGGCATCGGCTCTAAATAGGAACATGCCACTATTCCAAAGGTATCCACCTTCTTCAAACATGCTATTGGCTGCATCTTGATTTGGCTTTTCCACAAAGGTGCGCACATGAAAAATATCTTCTTGTAATAAGGAATTTAAGTCATCGGTAATATCTAAGGGTTCACCTCTTTGAATATATCCATAACCGGTTTTTGCGCTGTCAGGGTTTATACCAAAAGTTACCAAAAAACCATGTTCTGCTGCTGCCATGGCTTTATCTACCGCTGCAATAAGCGCATTATCCGGACTTAGAGCATGATCGGAGGGTAAAACAAGTAAAATCGCATCAGCATCCCCTTCAAGTGCTGCCAAGGCAGCAAGAGCCACAGCAGGTGCTGTACTTTTTGCCTCCGGTTCCAAAATAATATTGGCAGCCCGACTTCCCGGCATATTCATTTCTTGTAAAGTTCCTGCTACATAAAAACGATACTCTTCATTGCAAAGAATAATGGGTGCTCCGATGCCACGTTCATAAGTTCTTTGTAAATGCTGCACACGTTCAAAGGTTTGAGCAAACAGTGTGGGAGTATTTTTATCATAAGCAACGAATTGTTTGGGACTTAAAGCACGTGACATGGGCCATAAGCGTGTTCCGCTTCCACCGCATAGTATGGCAGGATGTAGCATTTTTCCTCACTTTTTCTCATTAAATATGGGTTTATTGTGCGCAGTATTTGGTTATGGTCTACGCAC
>CAYJHV010000255.1:0-3044 GCA_964369825.1 uncultured Desulfovibrionaceae bacterium
TACTTTTGAATAAAGCAAGCTACTAGCCAGTGCTACTGCTTATTTTTATCAAGATATACATTAAGGCAATGGTGAGCACGCATAATATGTTCTTGCATAGCTTTTCCTGCACCTTCAGCGTCGCCCTTTTCAATACAAGCATACATTTGAGAATGATCGGCATCAGACCACTGAACTTCTTGAGCAGAAATAATCGGTCGCAAAAGACGTTCGATGACTCCGTCAAGTCCGCTTAAAAGTTGAGAGAGAAGCGGAGAATCGGCTGATTCTCGCAGAAGATTGTGAAAATTTTCATTAAGTTCCACGAGAGTAGATATATCCATAACACTTTGAGCCTTAGAAAAAAGCTGTAAATTGTCATACATGGATTTTTTTTGCTCTTCTGTGGCTCTTGTTGCCGCAAGTGATGCAGCAAACCCTTCCAACATGGAACGTATGTTCATGGCATCTTCTATCTCTTTGGAATTCAAAGCACGTAACATATATCCGCCGGTACGTCTTTTTTCCAATATACCTTCTTCCGCTAAGCGATGCAGAGCCTCACGTAACGGCGTGCGACTTATACCAAGTTCTGTGGCTATACGATCCTCCACTATACGCTCACCTTCAATAAAGCGTCCGTCCAGAGCCATTTGCCGAATACGCTCCTTAGCTTTTTGCCCAAGGGAACGCTTTCTTAGATATTGCATATCGCCTCCTTAATTTTGCATACAATTTAAAAATATGCTGTATCTCAAAAATATGCAAGCTTTTAAAAAATTACACATGAATTACATATGTAAATTGTAAATGACCTATTCTCATCAAAAAAGCATCAGACAAAAAAAAGACCCACACAGTAAACCATGTGGATCTTAAATTTAGTGGAAAATTCTAAAGCCAATCAAACAAATCTTTCCAACTTCCCTCACGCTCTTCACGCTTTTCCTGACCTTTTTCATCATTATAATCATGATAAGCAACAAGACTTTTCTTATAAGCATGTTCTGCAACTTCAGGTACATCTTTAAAGTTATCTACAACATACGTATAACGTCGCCATGCCGGACCGTATTTACCCATATTAAAAAATACATCCCCCACGTACAATTCATGTTCAGCCATAAGCTTACGTATGGCAAGCATATGCTGAGGGGCTTTATTAGCGTAATTGGTGCCAGGATATGTTTGCACAAGTCGCTCAAAATACTCATAACCTTCTTTTAAGTCCGTAGTAGGTCTATCGATGGAAATGAAGCCTTTGAGGCGAGCTGCACCAATTTGATACAGTACATATGGTATCTGCTCATGACGTGGATGTAATGATTCAAAATCTTTATAGGCTTCCACAGCTTCCGCATATTCTTCATCAAGAAAATAGGCATCGGCCAAAGAAAGTTCAGCTTGTAAAGTATAAGGGCTAAAAGGATAGGAGTCACGCAACTTATTATAACGCTCAGCTGCTGCCACATAATCTTTTTCTGCCATAAAATCATTGGCAGTTTCAAACAGTTCTTGTGCAGTATCTTCCGGAGGTGGTAAATAGAAATGGTCAATAAGTCCACAACCGGAAAGAGACACAAAAAGCATGAGCGAACAAAGCGTATATAAGATCTTTTTATACATTATTTTCTTCCACATAGAGAAAAGCGGCTTGAGCTGCTGTGGCACCGTCACCAACAGCTGTACTCACTTGCCTACAAAGTTTTGAACGAATATCCCCTGCCGCAAAAAGTCCCGGAATATTAGTACGCATTTCAGTATCAGTTATAATAAAACCACGTTCATCTTTTTCCACCACATCCGGAACAAAATCAACACTTGGTTTTATGCCCACAAAAACAAAGAAGCCTTCCGCACTCAGTTCACTTTCTTCACCGCTTTGTACATTTTGCAAGGTAAGCCCGGTAAGATATTCTTCACCAAGTAAAGCTTTAACCACAGTATTGCGAAGAATTTCTACATTTTCCGCGGCTTCAAGACGATCTAAATATATTTTTGCCCCGCGGAAACCTTCTCTGCGATGAATAAGAGTAACTTTTTTAGCAATTTTTGCCAAGTACAAAGCCTCTTCAAGGGCAGTATTACCACCACCTACCACTGCCACATTTTGCCCACGGAAAAAATTCCCGTCGCAAATGGCACAATAGGAAACGCCACGTCCTGTTAGCTCCATCTCTCTTGGAACACCCAGATGACTGTGCATGGAACCGGAACACACAACTATGGCACGAGCACTGAGCCAAGTACTGCCTACCAAAACTTTATGCACATCTTTACCATCTTGAGACAGTTCTAACAGATTCACCGCCTCTGAAAAACGATCAAGTTTTAATTCGTCAAGGTGCGCAGTGAAAGCATCGGCCAATTCATAGCCTTTAATCCCTTTGGGAAAACCGGGATAATTTTCAATGGATTCTGTTTGTAAAACTTGCCCGCCGGAGGTCAATTTTTCAACCAAGGCAACAGAACAACCAGAACGCACCAAGTACATAGCTGCCGTAATGCCGGCAGGACCACTACCTACTACTATTGCATCATACACACTCACGCTAAAGCCTTTTGTTCCAATTTTTCTTTCAATACATCCTTGGTCACGGATCCGGTTATTTGATCCACAACTTCACCATTTTTGAAAATAATCAAAGTGGGTATGGCCCGAATACCATATTTTCCCGGCGTATCAGGGTTTTCATCCACGTTCATTTTTGCAATAAGCACCCTACCCTCATATTCCACAGAAAGTTCTTCCACTATGGGAGCTACAGCTCGACAAGGACCACACCATGGAGCCCAAAAGTCAATAAGAACAGGTAAATCTGACTTCAATATACTATCGTTAAAGGTCGCATCCGTAATTTGCACAGCCATGAAAGACTCCTTATTTTAAATGTTTCAGAAGAATTAATTATCTAAACAGTATTATTGGTGAGGAAGTATAATTTTCAAAAGCCATACTGTCAAGCAACAAATTATAATGCACTAAACAATCATCACGTGACTCTGATTTGGTAATATTTTCTGGGGGAGGGACCTTTTTGAAAAAAGGTCTCCTCCCCCAGACC
>CAYJHV010000256.1:0-976 GCA_964369825.1 uncultured Desulfovibrionaceae bacterium
TTTTTGTCTACGGTTTTGAATTCATCTATTTTTTTGTTATGAGCTGTTAACTCTACGCTTCGATAAATAAAATCTTTATAAATTTTAAAATTGTAAGAATAATGGTTAATATTTTATATATTTATGAAGATATACTCATCTTTTTTGTGGGAGGAGGCTTTTGTTAAAGCAAAAAGTTTCTTCCCACGTTACTTTTTTAACTATTTAATCGTCACTGAAAAACATATTGTAAGCGAAGAAGCATACTTGATCACTGAATAAATTACAGTTAGTGTCTGTGCAATTCAGAATATTATAAATATTTATTTATCAAGTGTTTATAAAGATATGATTGGCATCATAAAAATGCCGGAAAAGTGCGTTCTATGCTCTTCTTTCCGGCATTTTTATTTGTGTATTTTAACTAAAAACCATTTTATTTTAAACTTAATATGTATTTCAGTGATGCCTTAATAAATCTATTTTGCTAATTTTTAGAACAAATTGACCTCTTTTGTGAAAATTAACACAACTATCTAAAATAACAATTTTTTTTATTCAATGTAATCAATTTTTTCCATTTGTAATCTTTTTTCCTCTATGTGTATAAGCTTTTCACAGCATTGCTGCATAACATTTTACATTGAGGAGAAAATGATGAACTTGGTCAAAAACCCATGGCAGTTTATTACTGATCGCCACATTCAACTGATCAACGGGATTTTTTTTGTGGGTCTTTTTGCCGGAGCTGCCTACCAATTTTCACAGTGGCACTATATTGCCGCCCTTGGCATCAGCCCGCTTATCGTAGGTATAGTTCTTGGCATGGCCTATGGTAATACTTTACGTTTACATTTGCCCGTATATTGGATTTTGGGTATTGTTTTTTCCTCAAAAGGATTATTGCGGATTGCTATTGTATTATATGGTTTTCGTTTGACCTATCAAGACGTTTTTGTGGTGGGAATAGATGGCTTGCTCATAGCGGCCATAATGT
>CAYJHV010000256.1:986-3044 GCA_964369825.1 uncultured Desulfovibrionaceae bacterium
ACTTTTTTGGGCGGTTCGTGGCTTGGTGTAAAAGCCTTTGGTTTACCTAAAGAATTGGCAATTTTGACTGCTGCCGGAAGTTCCGTTTGCGGTGCGGCCGCTGTGCTTGCCACAGAGCCAGTGGTTAATGCCAAATCACATGAAAGTAGCGTGGCTGTTGGTACTGTGGTACTTTTTGGTACTCTTGCCATGTTCATCTATCCGAGTTTATACAACAATGGCTTGCTTGGCATGACTGCCGAGGAGTATGGAATGTTTGCAGGAGGGACTTTACACGAAGTCGCCCATGCCGTGGCCGCAGGTCAGGCTGTTACCGCAGAAGCTGCCAATACTTCCATCATTGTAAAGATGATGCGTGTTATGATGATTGCTCCTTTGCTTATTTGTCTTGGTTGGTGGTTGTCAAGGAACAGAGCAGGGGATAGAGCAAAACATAATGACAATACAACTTGCAATAAGTCTTATGATGCACGTTCCTTTCCATGGTTTGCCGTTCTCTTCTTGTTATGTATTGGCATTAATTCCCTTGGTGTAATACCTCAAAATATTGTTCATGATATTAATAATTTTGATACTTTTTTATTAACCATGGCCATGTGTGCCCTTGGTATGGAAACATCCTTTGCAAAGGTACGTGCAGTTGGACCAAAACCTTTTATCCTTGCCGGCTTGCTCTCTGTATGGTTATTAGTTGGCGGATATTTTATAAGCAAATGGATTTTTAGCATAAATTTTTAATATGTTTATGTATACTTGACTAATGGCAATGAACAATAATCTTTATCCCCATTCCTTGGAGGCTTTTATGGACATGCAAACAAAAATTCTTTTTATCGGCGCTCTTTCTGCTTTGGCAGTGGCTATTGTCACCGCAGTGGTGAATATTTTTTCAAAAAACAAAGGTGATTGCTGATAATCGATTTTGAATAGGGTGATACAAGCAAGATTTGTTGTACGGATTGCCCTATTTTTTTGACTTGAATATTTTTGTGCAAAATGGCTTTTAAAACTTATTATAGCTGATGTGAGTATAAATTCTGATGAAATTACGATATCTGGAAGTTTTTTTGGCTTTAGCTGATACCCCGAATATGCAAGTTGTGGCGCATGATCTTTTTGTGACCCAGGCGGCCATTTCAAGTACTTTGCGTGATCTTGAAGATGAAATTGGCGTCAATCTTTTTGATCGTGTGGGGCGGGGTATACGTCTAAATGAAAAAGGAAAACTTTTTAAGATGCGCCTTATCCCTCTTTATGAACAGCTTAACATGGTGTTAACTTTATTTAAAACAGAAGACCTTGTGGGTAATCTTAGTCTTGGTGCATCTACAACTTTAATTAATTGGATTTTTCCTCAAATATTATACAATATAAAAAAAGCTTATCCGCAGGTTGAAATTGAGTGTCAATATGACAATACTCGTGAAATTATTCGAAAAGTCGAAAATGCAAAATTGGATATAGGTTTTGTGGAAGGCGATGTTTCCACAAGCGATTTGCAAGTTTCTCCCATGGGCAGTGAGGAATTGATTATTGTTACAGCTGATAAGACTCTTTCTGATAAAGTTTATAATATTAGTGATTTAATGCAATATTTTTGGCTTATACGTGAAGTTGGCTCAGGAACCCGTGAAGATTTCTTTCGAATATTGAAACCTTTGGGTTTACAACCGAAGCTATTTTTAGAGCTTGCACATACAGACGCCATAAAACATGTATTGCAAAATCCCAGAACTCTTACTTGTGTATCACCACACAGCGTCAAGCTTGAAATAGATCGTGGAATGTTATTCCCCGTATCTATTAACGATGTAAAGTTTAAACATAATTTTTATTGCGTGGAACGTCATGACAGCACATTGTCACCTTTACGTGAAACCCTTAAAAAATTATTGCAAGGACGACTTAAGTGAGGTTGCGTATATAGCAATTCCATTTGGAATTGCTATGGAGACTGCGAAAGCAGTCGACCGCCGCTGAGGCATAAGTGCAATTTATTTATATGGTTAAATGCCGGAGTGAGCGTGTCTTAAAACTTTGAAAATGAAATTTTCAAAG
>CAYJHV010000257.1:0-3041 GCA_964369825.1 uncultured Desulfovibrionaceae bacterium
CTGTAATTTTATTTAATCAGCTTTTCCTTAATTTTTGGACGAAGCAAGGCACTAGAATGTTAGCAATAAAATTACTAAAAGTGTCTAGCAGGAATTGCTTCATAGGCTTCACCTCCTTTCGAGGAAAAGCTATTGCCCTACTCTGCCAAAGGAAGAATAGCAAAGCACTATTTACTTAGCAAGAAGGGGGATATAAAGGAGCCAAGACACTCAAAATTAATGTATTTTTTGTCGACTACCTATAAATAAAAATTCTCGTACTATTTATCGTTGACAATGTTTTGAAAATCCTTGGGGCTGAGAGTTTCCGGACGGCGTTCGGCGTCAATGTTAAGTTTTTCCAAAATGGGTAACATATGCAAAGCATTATTTTGTTTCAAAATGGATTTTAATTGCTTGCGTCGATTTTGAAAACACATTTTGATAAATTGCGCCAAGGCTTGCGGATTTTGTGGACGTTCTTCCATGGGCAAAGGAATAAAGCTAAGTACGGCAGAATCTACCTTAGGTGGCGGCGCAAAAGATTTTGGCCCCACCACAAAAGCCCATTGTGGCAGTACAAAGCTTTGAATCCAAACGGAGAGTGCGCCATATTCCTTGCTGTGCGGTTTTGCCACAAGGCGTTGCCCAACTTCTTTTTGCATCATAAAAACTGCTCGGGAAAGCCCGGTACACTTAGAAAAAATATCCCACATCAGCGGCGATGCCACATTATAAGGAAGGTTTGAAATGATTTTCCAAGGATTTTGCGATGTCACTTTTTGCCACGGCATATGCAATGCGTCCATAAGCACTGCTTGGGTACCTTGGTTTTGTGCCAGCCTTTGACGCTCTTTTGCCCAAAAATCATCCTTCTCAATGAGCAAAAGTTGCTTAAGAGTATGACTTTCCAAGAGCGTGGTCAAAGCTCCGGGCCCGGGACCGATTTCCATAACTTTGTCAGTGTCAACAATGTGCAAAAGTTGCACAATTTTTTCGGAAATATTTTTATCCCGTAAAAAATGCTGACCAAGACTTTTTTTAGCTTTTTGCATCATAAGGTATCAAAATGTTTAAATTGAAGAATAAGCCCTGCACGCCCTTGCGTGGCAGAACGTAAAGCAGTGGAAAAACCAAATAACTTAGACAGCGGCGCAAGCCCTTGAATGACTTTTTGCCCGCCGTCGGCATGTAAAATGCCTTTGTGGCTTAAGTTTTCCACCCGTCCGCCGCAGGTTTGAAACAATGCCATGGCAGGGCCAAGATGCGATTCCGGTACATTGATTTCCACTTGCATAATAGGTTCAAGCAGCACAGGAGAAGCCGCACTCAAAGCTTCTCGTAGTGCCATACCTGCTGCCATTTGATAGCCTGCCACAGACGAAAGCCCTTCTTTTTTTTGCATATACTCAATGCTGACTTCAATATCCTGCAAAGGGTAGCCAAGAATGGGACCGCTTTGCAGAGCATCTTCCACCCCTTGCCTTGCAGCTTCAATCCATGCCGTGGACAGTCCGAATTTTGCGGCTTCCTTTGCTTGGTTAAGCACTGCCTCCGGAAAATATTCACCAAAAATCACTTGATTACCGGCACCACGCTCAAGAGCCCTGACTTTCAATTTCACAAATCCATAATGGTGCTCTTTGCCAAGCTCTCGGTCAAATTCAGCTTCGGCTTCTGCGGTACTCACAACGCTTTCTCGGCATACCACTTGCGGATTACCCACACGAGGATTTATATTATATTCTCGCTTCATACGTTCAAGTATTACATCTAAATGTAATTCACCCATACCGGATAAAATGCGATGTCCCGATCCCTCGTCAAGACGAGTGCTCAATGTGGGATCTTCGGCTGTATATCGTCCCAGAGCATCGTCAAGGCTGCCACCTTCGTCGGCATTGCGAGGTTCCAAAGCCAAACTGATTACCGGCGCATAAGTTTCTATGCTTTCAAGAGCATAGGGAGCATTTTTGTCGGTATAGGTACAGCCGGTTTGAGCAGCACGTAAACCAATAACAGCCACAATATCGCCGGCAGAGGCTTCCTCCAATTGTTCACGATGATCGGCGTGCAAGCGGAAAATACGCTGCACCCTGTCCTGAGCCATGGCATTAACTTGTGTGTACATTTCACCATTTTTAATACTGCCGGCATACAGGCGTAAAAAAGCAAGCTTGCGTCCGTCATCCATAAGTATTTTAAAAACCAAGGCAGAAAGTTCGGCATTGACATCGGGAAGGATTTTATGCTCTTGCCCATTTTTATCCACAGCCATCGGCGGTACGCTCTCAAGAGGAGAAGGCAGTAAATGTATAATGCCGTCAAGCACTTGTTGAATGCCGGCATTACGTAAAGCCGAGCCGCAAAATACCGGCGTTAATGTACGTTTAAGCGTGGCACGAGCAATGGCAGTAAGTATATCTTGAGCTTCGTATGGTTGTTCCGAGAGATACATTTCGCAAAAAATATCGTCTGCATCGGCAAGGCTTTCTGCCAATTTATCTTGCCAAGGTTTGATGAGCACTTTTTCATTGTCCGTAAGATCAAAGCGATGCACGGTGGCACCTTGATCCTCGGAATCATATTCAAGACGCTGACCATGCACAATATCCAAAATACCCTCAAAGCTGTCGCCTTGCCCCAGCGGCATGGTGAGTAACAGAGGATTTGCCTGTAATTGCTCCTCAAGGGAACGAAGCACATTTTCAAAATCTGCGCCGATGCGGTCAACTTTATTGATAAAGGCGATTTTAGGAACGGAAAAATTTTCGGATTGTTGCCATACGGTTTCCGATTGCGGTTCTACACCTCCCACCGCACAAAAAACCCCAATGGCGCCATCAAGCACACGTAAAGAGCGTTGCACTTCAATGGTAAAGTCCACATGTCCGGGAGTATCAATAATATTAATATCATAACCTTGCCAGTGGCAGGTGGTACAGGCTGAGGCAATGGTAATACCTCGTTCTTGCTCCTCGGGCAAATAATCCATGGTGGCTGTACCTTCGTGTACTTCACCCATACGATGTATTTTTTCTGTATAATAGAGGATACGTTCG
>CAYJHV010000258.1:0-3031 GCA_964369825.1 uncultured Desulfovibrionaceae bacterium
ATTATTTCACCATTAATATGCTTAATAGTATATTCATAACGCATATAGCCTTCTTTAAAGACTTTTGCTATTTTTACTGTTCGAAATTCATGAGAATTATATGTAGGTATAATTTTTTCAATGTTTTCAATAAAATCATCTTTCGTTTTTGCTCCACTTAATCGCAAAATTTCCGAGTTAACATAGAGAGGCACAATTTTTTTGTCCAAAAGAACAATTCCAAACGAAACTACATCAAGAATTTTCTGCAACATTTCTTCTGTTTCTTTAATTTTATCTTGGCTTACTTTGAGTTCTCGTAAGTCTTGTACATATCCCATTACAATATCGTCATCAGAAATATTTAGCCGAATAAGAGTAATTTTTACAGGTATAGCTACTTTGGTTAAGCTTTGGTGCATCCATTCAAATTGACAATAACCCTCGTTAAAAGCTTTTGTGACATATTCTAAAAGAAATTCCTTTGAAAGTTTTCCATTAGGTTGATATTGCGGAGAAAGTTCAGTGAATCTACTTAAAAACTCTTCTCTATTTTTTACCCCTGTAAGTTCTGACATTGCTTGATTACAATGTATAAGCTCCAATTTTTTGTTCCAAAAATTTGCCGGCAAAGGAAATGAATCAACCATAGCTTGGCTACGCTTTTCCAAAGTTTTCGCTTTCTTCATTTTAGCAAAAGCAATATAACCCAGTAATAAAAGAATAGCTGTAACAACTGAGGCTATCATTGTAAAAACTATACCAAAATTTTGGTATGCAAATCGTTCAAAGTCAACGTCATGATCTTGGAACAAGGTGTACTCAGCTAGAACACTTGAAATAAAAGATTCGTCTATGGTTAAAATTGCCCTATCGAAAAGAGAATATAATATACCACTACCTTGCATAGGAAAAGCAACCGCCAGCTCAATTTGGCTGGACGGTAAATAAAATGCTCGCAAATTCATAAAATCATTTTGAACAAAGCTTTCAACTGCAAAGGTATTCATCACACCTGCATCTATAGCTTCATTTAAAACAGCGTCAACAATTTCTTCTTCTGTGTCATATAAAATAATTTTTGCATTTTTATATCTTTTTTGTACGTATTGTATTTGCTCACTAAGACGTTTTACAGTTCCAATAGTAGTAAAATTATCATTTTCTTTTGTTGAGGTTATAAAACTATATGTTAGGTCTAAATATGGTGCAGTAATTTTTAATCTATTTTCGGAAGCATAAGAATGATTTAGTATGCTTGTGGCAATAAGGTCAACTTCTTTATTATGCAAGGCATTAAGTTGGTCTTGATAAGTTTTAAAAGGAACAAACTCGACTGCAAGCCCAAGTTTATCAGTAATAAAACGTATTATTTCAGCAACAATTCCGTGAGCTTCACCTTCCGCATTGTCATAAAACAAAGGTGTAAAATTTTCAAATACAGCGATTTTAACTTTTTGTTTTTCTTTTAAAAAGTCACTTTCAGCTTTAGAAAGTGCTATTACATAGTTTGAAGCAGTTCCGTAATATTTACTGTATAGAAAAGATTTAAATAGAGGTTTGCTAATTTCTATATTTATTAAAGCGCTATTAATTTCATTTGCAAGTTCAGTATTGCCTTTTTTGACTATAGCATAAAATTGTTTTGGATCAAATTGGACAAGAATTTTTTCATTTTGGAGTTTATATAAACTGCTGGTCAACATTGTCTCAACTTCACCTGAGTGCAAAGCCTGAAGAAGTTCATCTTGAGTATTATAATATTTACTCACGTAACTAAAATTTTTGGAAGCGGCAAACTGTTCTAAATTTTCATTAATACTGTTATTGTATAAAAGTCCAACCGTAGTTCCATTTAGGCTTTCATAATCTTCTCTTAAATATTTTTGATTATTTGCGGCTGTCGTTATTCGGGCATAACTTGTACCCATGGGAGTTGGTATAAATTCAAACAGTTCGAGTCTTTCTTTTGTAATCTTGGCTGAAGTTAAAAGATCTACTTGCCCATGGTTAAGCATTTTTTGACACTCACCCCAAGACGCTTCAACAAAAGTGAATGGTCGGTCAATATATTTACCTATTTCTTGAATATATTCATAACCATAACCACTATAATTTCCATTTGAATCTTTTTGGTAATAACCTTCAAATTCAAAAAAACATACTTTAATAGCATTTTCTTGGGCAGAATAGGTATTAGGCGGTAATACTAAAATATAGAGAAGGAACATTATTCCGGCATAAAATAATTTTATACTATACTTTTGTTTCATTTTTTCCACCATTAGGTAACTTATAGTGTATAAAAAGTCTGAATGTAGTATATTCACGGACATTATTTTCACTATCGTTCAAATTTTGTTAGTCGTCACAGAAAACTTATATTTTGGCATCATAAACATTATTATGTTCGATTAATATTTACTTTACTAAAGGAATTAATTGCCTTTTGATAGCCAATAATGCAACGCATTATACAAAATATTAGCTTCAATGGGTTTTGTAATGTGGTCATTCATCCCATGCGAGAGGCTTATTTCTTTATCCCCCTTCATGGCATGAGCAGACATGGCAATGATTGGTAGTTGATCGTATTTTTCTTGCATACGAATTATTTGTGTTGCGGTATAGCCATCCATAACAGGCATTTGAATATCCATAAGTATGGCATCGTAATTATTTTTATCTAGCATATCAAGAGCTTGTTGCCCATTTTCTGCTATATCTAAAGTATAGCCGACTGCTTGCAACATTTCTCTAGCAACTATTTGATTTATCTCATTATCTTCCACAAGCAATAAATGGGCAGAAGGAGCAGAGCCTGCTATATAATCACTTTCAGATAGTACCTCTTGCTCATTTGCTGTTGTCATATCTTCGGCAAGAGGAAATACTATGGTAAAAGTAAAGGTTGTGCCCTTATTAAGTTCACTTTCCACTGTAATTTCGCCGCCCATAAGGTTAATAATACTTTGAGAGATGGCCAGCCCTAATCCCGTACCGCCATATTTGCGGGTAACGGAAGTATCTGCCTGTGAAAATGCTGAAAACA
>CAYJHV010000259.1:0-3019 GCA_964369825.1 uncultured Desulfovibrionaceae bacterium
AAATTAACCATATAGAATCAAAGCATTTTTATTTACGAAGTAAATAAAAATGCGCGTGAAAAGTTTTTGGGGGACCGACCCAAAGGGCGCCGAAGGCGTTTGCGTTAGCGAGCTTGCGAGCTTTACGCAAATCGAGAGCAGCGCGGGGGTCTGGGGGAGGAGACCTTTTTTCAAAAAGGTCCCTCCCCCAGAAAAAATTGCAAATTACAATGACCTGACTGTCTTAATTATATCAAAGTTTTTAGACAAAGCAAGGCACGAGTCATAGTTAAAAAAAATGCCGGAAGAGGAACACTGAGTATCCTTTTCCGGCATTTCTATGTATTAAATTATTGTTTAGATACCTGAGTTAATTTGGCGCAAAGTAGGCAAGCTTTTTACCATTTGCAATGCCATACGCAATTGATTGTCAAGAGCAAGGCGTTCTTTAACATCTTCTTTTTCTTTGAGGGCTTTCTTTCTTTCAGCCTCTTCTTGTGCACTCTTTGAGCTTTTTTCATCGGTTTTAGAGGATTGAGGAGCAGCATTTTTCTGCTTTTTCTCTTCATCACCTTCTATATGACGATTTAAATCTTTTTCTCGGATAACAAAACGATTATTGCTTTTGGTATCTTTTTCCTTGGGAATTTCAAATGCTATTTCCATATCCGGAGTAATTCCCTCAGCTTGGATGGAACTTCCATTGGGAGTGTAGTATAAAGCAATGGTAAGTTTTAAGCCGGAACCGTCTGACAAAGGAATGATATTTTGCACAGAGCCTTTACCAAAAGTTTTTTCGCCTAAAATGACCGCACGTTTATGATCACGTAAAGCACCTGCCACAATTTCCGAAGCGGAGGCCGAACCGGCATTCACAAGCACAACCACCGGTACCGTAACATCGGTACTTTGTTTTTTTGCAGAAAAAGTGCGTGCGCTCATGGGATTACGTCCCCGAATGGAAACAATATCGCCCTTACTTAAAAAAGTATCGGAAACGGAAACGGCTTCATCCACGAGACCGCCGGGATTGTTGCGCATATCAAGCACGACACCTTTGAGACCCTTTTTTTGCGCTTTGGCAATGGCAGCGTGCAAATCATCGGTGGTACGCTCGGAAAAACGAGTAATACGTAACCAATGATAGCCTTCTTCAAGTTCAAAGGCTTTTACACTTATTAAAGGAATAGATTCACGGGTAATGCTTACGGTCTCCGGATTATTGGAATTAGTGTGAATTATGGTCAATTCTACTTTTGTTCCCTTTGGTCCACGGATTTTAGAGACAACTTCTTGCAAAGAAAGCTCATGGGTGCTATTTCCGTCAACTTCCAAAATGATATCGCCTGGTTGAATACCGGCACGAAAAGCAGGAGTATCTTCAATGGGCGAAACTACTTTAATTTGCCCATTATCCTGTGTTACTTCAATACCAACGCCGGTAAATTCACCGGAAGTTGTTTCTTGCATTTCTTGATACTCTTTGGGCGTCATAAAAGTTGAGTGCGGATCCAGATTTTCAAGCATTCCCTTAATGGCACCGTCCAATATTTTCTTGCTGCTCGTTTTTGTAACATAATTTTGTTCTACAAGCTCAAGAATTTGACTAAATCGTTTTAAGGATTCATACATATTTTCTTCTTTGGCAAAAGAAGTATTTGTGTGCAATGAAATACAAAGCATTGTCACCATAAGACAAGCAAAAATTAAACGCATGGTTTTCTCCGGTAATTAGGTTAATAATATATATTCATCAGGAAAGATAACAATGATAATTATCTTATGCGTACATCAAGCCCTGTTGTTCCATATTTCAAAAAACGGACAGACCTTGGCACCTTGTGCAAGTCAACCACAATATGCGTACTATTGGGATGTTGCCCTACTCGAACATTGGAAACCAATGTATTTTGGGGGACGCCCGACGCACGTAACTTCCACGTGCCGGCAAGGTAGACAACCAGTCTGTCCGGGGAAGAAAGCATCTCATACCTGTACTTTGGTTTTTCATTGCTGTCAAGGCGGATAGTTATACCATCCCCTATTTTCAACACACTCATTTTTTTAATTATTTTTTTCTTATTTTGAGTGCTATTTACCGATGGTTTATTTTCTCCCTTCTTATCCAAGGTGGCTTTTTCCTCATAGGGGGTGGCAAGAGGAGGGTTTTCAAGAGAAGTTGGAATGGCTGAAACTACAGGGCTTTCCTTAATCGTTGGAACTTCAGGATCTTGAGAAGCTTCAGATTTTTTGATTACTTCAACTTCTTTGGAAGCGTCCATAACCTTGGGAGGTTCTACAGCCTTTGGAATTTCAATAGGTTCTGCAATTTCAACTTTTTCAGACACAATAGCAGCAGTGGACTCATGAAATTCTATGATCTCAGCCTTTTCAGGTACAACAACAGCAGGCTCCTTTTCCTGAATTTCTTCTGGAGCAACTTGTGGTATTTCTTTGGGAATTTCTTGTGGCATATCCTTGGGCGGCACAGCAACATCACGAACTTCGCTATTGATGTTGTTTGCTTGTGGCGGCGGAATACTTACCGCACCGGTACTCACCACATTGACGACCGAAGGAGATGCAGCAGTTTTTTTCATTATATTTGCCGGGGTATTGGCTGAGGCAGAAGAAAATGGCAGTATGCCGGGATTTATATATTCATTATACGTTATAAGTCCCATTCCCAAGAGTAAAACTGCCACAATGACGATAGCAACATTTTTATTCATGATTACACCCACTTGCTAGAAAGTAGTTTGCGATAATAAAGCATTAGAGGAATATAGCACAAAAGAGTAAAAAAGAAAAGAGCTACAAAAGCTCTTCATCGTTTTTTATGGTTACTATTTTTAGGAGACAAAAAACGAAACTTCACCGAGGAAGAATGCCATTATCATGCATAAAAACTGAAAGAAAGCAATATCCACTGTTTTTTAATAAAATTGTCCGATTAAAAAATTTCTCACATCAAAAATATTATATCAATGTGGCTATTGCCTTTAGTCAGCTTTTTTGCTACTATACCTTTTATATTACA
>CAYJHV010000260.1:0-3018 GCA_964369825.1 uncultured Desulfovibrionaceae bacterium
TCAAGGACAAAATTAGGGGATTGACCGGGATTTGTTTCCATAATCATTCTTAAGAGCTCGGTTTTGTCAATCATTATGCATCTCCTCTGGTGTTGTTTTGTCACAAATAATAAAAATATAACGTATTGTCAATATGTTTTTTTCTTAGAAAAGTATTATTATTTATCTTTTTGCTAAAACAGAATAAATAAAGGAGAATTTTAACTGATTTTATACTTATTTGAATATTTTAAAATCATAGAAAATTATGTTCGTTTGAAATAAAGATGATAATTAATAGTAACTATTAACACAATTAAAAGCACGTGCGCAGTGATTTTGTAAAATTATAAATTTGTGGCTTCACGTATTGCAAAAAATATTTTTTTATGCTTAACTGCCGTATTACTTGAAGGTAGTATCCAATTTTGTAAAAAATGTGTTTGTTTATGCGCTTTTACCTTTAAATATGTGGCTTATGGATTACTGAAATAAGCGATTTATTATGCTAATTCAGTATGAGGATTTATTTTTAACTGATTTTTAAGAGGTTTTCAATGGCAGAACAGTTACCTAAACAAGCTCAAGTTGTTGTTATCGGCGGTGGTATCGTCGGATGTAGTACTTTGTACCATCTTGTTAAAGCAGGCTGGAAAGATGTTATTTTACTTGAACGTAAATCCATTGCATCAGGTACCACGTGGGCAGCGGCAGGGCTTTTGGCACAACTACGTCAAAACAGACAAATGTCTAACTTGGCAAAATATGCCACAGAATTATATTCTACCTTAGAAGCTGAAACAGGAATGCCCACAGGTTATGTGAAAACCGGTGCCATTTCCGTTTGTCAAACTGAAGATCGTGTTAAAGAATATTTGCGTGGTTCTGCTCGTGCTCGTGCCTTTGGCATTGATATGCACATTATCAGCAAAAAAGAAGCTTTAGACATGGTTCCCGGTATGAATTTGGATAATTGTCTTGACAGCGTATTTTATTTACCGGACGACGCTCAGGTTAACCCCGAAGATACGGCTCAAGCTCTTGCCAAAGGCGCTCGCAATGGCGGTGCACGTGTATATGAAAACACCTTGGTTACCGATATCATCGTTAAAAATGGCGAAATTGCCGGTGTGCGCACAGAAGAAGGCGACATCCTTTGCCAATATGTTGTGAACTGCGGCGGTATGTGGGGGCGTAATATCGGTAAAATGGCAGGTGTGAGCGTACCCTTATTTGCGGCAGAACATATGCACGCCGTGACCAAGCCCATCCCCGGCTACAAAGAAATTTTCCCTTGTGTGCGTGACTTTGACGGCTACACCTACTTTAAAGCAGAAGGCGGCGGCTTACTCTTTGGCGGCTTTGAACCTGTGGCAAAACCATGGGGACGCGGCGGCATTCCAAAGGATTTCAAATTTACCCAACTCCAAGAAGATTGGGATCAATTCAGCCTCTTCATGGAATGCGCCTTTGAGCGTTTCCCCGGCGTACAAGATGCAGAAATCCGCCATCTTGAAGTGGTACCCGAAAGCTTCACCCCCGACAATGCTTTTTGCTTTGGCGAAGCTCCCGGTGTTAAAAATCTCTTCATCGGTTGCGGCATGAACTCCGTGGGTATTGCCAGCTCTGCCGGTCTTGGGCGTGCCATTGCCCAGCTCATGACCGACGGCTATCCTGCCGAAGAATTGTGGCCTGTGGACATCCGCCGTTTTTACCCATGGCAGCAAAACGCTCGCTATCTTGAAGAGCGTGTGAAAGAGTCCGTGGGTATCCTTTACGAACAGCATTATCCATATCGTAACCGTGTGACTGCTCGTAATATCATCAAATCCCCCATTCATGACCGTCTTGCCGCAGCAGGAGCCGCTTTCACCATGCTTGCAGGTTGGGAACGCCCCGACTTCTTTGTTCCCGAAGGCGTAGAGCCAAAGCACGAATACGATTGGGACGCACCCAACTGGATTCCTTACCAAAAAGAAGAGCACATGGCTGTTCGTGAAAACGTGGGCATCTATGACATGAGCCCCATGTCCAAGTTCATCGTGCAAGGCAAAGATGCCGAAGCAGCTTTGCAATATGTGTGTACCAACGACATCAGCGGACCTGTGGGCAGTGTGACCTATACTCCTGTGGTGAACGAACGTGGCGGTTTTGAGCTTGACATCACCGTAACTCGCATCGGCGACAATGAATATTTCATTGTTTCCACTGCCAATACCACCACCCGTGACGTAGACTTCTTACGTCGTCGTTTCCCATCCTTTGCCGAAGCCACCGTTACCGACGTAACCCACGGCTACGGTATGCTTGCCGTTATGGGACCAAATGCCCGTAAAGTTATGCAAGAACTTACCGATGATGATTTGTCCAACGAAGGCTTCCCCTTCTCCACCGCACAATATATTGATGTGGCTTATGCCCGTCCACTTGCCGTCCGTATGTCTTATGTGGGTGAACTTGGCTGGGAATTATATATCCCCACCAACTTTATGGTACACGTTTACGATGCCATCATGGAAGCCGGCAAAAAATACGGTATCCGCAATGTGGGTATGCAAGCCGTGAATTCCTTGCGCAGTGAAACCGGTTATCGTCACTGGGAAAATGATTTGACCCCCGACGATACCCCTTACGAAGCCGGTCTTGGCTTTGGTGTGAAATTATTTAAGGGCGATTTCATCGGTCGCAATGCGCTTATGGCACAAAAAGCACGTCCTTTATGCAAACGTATGTTGCAATTCATCCTAGAAGATCCCAAAGCCAAAGTATACGGCAATGAACCTGTATACCGTGACGGCGTACATGTGGGCGAATTGACCTCAGGTGCTTATGCCTTCTTGCTTGGCGGCGGCACAGGCTTTGCCTATGTCTTCCGTAAAGATGGTGAAGCCATTGACAAAGCTTGGGTTGACGCTGCCGGTAAATGGGAAGTGGAAGTGCAAGGCAAAATGGTAACGGCCAAAGCCAGCATCGGCGCCGCTTTCGATCCCAAAAACGAACGTGTGCGTATGTAAAACAGGTCGTTGATTCTAATTTGTA
>CAYJHV010000261.1:0-2993 GCA_964369825.1 uncultured Desulfovibrionaceae bacterium
GGTTTTTGCTTATAAAAATAACAATAAACTTAATGCCATAACACCCATTCCGGCAATAAGTCCGTAAATGGAAAGATGATGCTCTCCATATTTACCGGCGGCGGGTAAAAGTTCGTCAAGGCTGATAAAAACCATGATACCGGCAACAGAGGCAAACATAAAACCGAACATGGTATCGGTCATAAATTTGTAAAAAATGAAGAATCCCAGTAAGGCTCCCAATGGTTCTGCAAGACCTGAGAAAAATGACAATGTAAATGCTTTACGCTTGTTGTTGGTGGCATAATAAATGGGGATGGCAACAGCTATACCCTCGGGAATATTATGAATGGCAACGGCAACAGCAATGGGTAAACCAATACCGGGATCGTTTAGGGTTGCCATAAAGGTGGCAAAACCTTCGGGGAAGTTGTGTAAAGCCACAGCAAAGGCGGTAAAAAGTCCCATGCGCATTAAGTCTGCATCATTCTTTTTGTTTTGATCTCCCATTTCTTCCACTTTACGCATTTCATGAGGATTACCCATTTTGGGCACAATTTTATCAATGATGGCTATGAAAATGACTCCAAAGAAAAAGCCACCCACGGTAAGCCATGTTCCCAATTTTTCGCCTTGAGTTTTTATGAGTAGGGCATTTGCTTTGCTAAAAATTTCCACAAAGGACACATAAAGCATAACGCCGGCGGAAAAGCCGAGGGATACGGACAAAAATTTTGTATTGGTTTTAGTGGTAAAAAGTGAAAGTAAGCTGCCGATGCCTGTGGATAAACCGGCAAACAGAGTGAGCGAGAAGGCTAAAAGTAAGTTGGGAGTGTCAAGCATACCACACCTCTTTGATGTTCGTTATCATTCTTAATAAGTAAAATTACTCGGAAAAGCAAGCTTATTATATGTATACTAATTTCAGATTAAATTATTATATCAGTTTGGTATTCTGCGGACAAATACTAATTTTTTTTTTTTTGTATTTTCCCCTTGCCAATTCCGTGAAAAATGTTTAAATAAGTTTCCCTTTACTATGCGAGGTTATAGAAATGAAAAAAGATTTACATCCAAAGTCCTACAAGGCCAAAATTACTTGTGCCTGCGGCAACGAAGAAGAATTATTAACCACTAAGGGTGAACAAATTTCTGTGGAAGTTTGTTCCCAATGCCATCCTTACTATACCGGTAAGCAGCGCTTTTTGGATACTGCCGGACGCATTGACCGCTTCCGCAAAAAATATGCAAAATTTGAAGGCAAATAAGCGTTCATTTTTCTTCTGCATTTTCCGAGGGATTTTTGTTAGGTCAATAAAAATCCCTCGGTTGATTCGATTTTTCGCATAAAGCCAAAAAATTATTATCACATTATTTAATATCATAAGCATTTTGTTTGTATGCTACGCTGAGTTTGTATGAAAATTTTTCCCTCAAGTTCTTTTCGTGTGGGGCTTATGGGCTTGCTTGCCAAAGCCTGCCCAGTGGTGGGTGGTCAAGCTGTTATGGAAGGGGTTATGATGCGTCACAAGGAGCATTATGCCTTGGCAGTACGTCATCCTGACGGTACCATAGTAGCAGAACGTAAGCCATGGTTTTCGCTTACAAAACATCCATTACTAAAAAAACGTTTTTTGCGTGGCTTTCCCGTGCTTTTGGAAACGCTTGTCAATGGCATCAAAGCCCTGAATCGTTCTGCCGAACAAGCTGCCCAAGGCGAAGATGAGGTTCTTGAAACGTGGCATATTGTGGTTACCATGCTCGTCGCCCTTGGTATGGCATTGGTGCTTTTTGTGGTGGTACCGCACCTGCTTTCTTATGGCATGACATGGCTTGGCATAGGCGGAGATGTGGAAAGTTTGTCTTTTCATCTTTGGGACGGGCTTTTTAAGTGTGCGATTTTTGTGGGTTATATTCTTTCCATATCCTTATTGCCGGATATTCGACGTGTCTTTCAATATCATGGAGCGGAGCATAAAACAATCCACGCTTTTGAAAATGGCGGCGAGGTAACGGCGTATGAAGCCATGCGCATGAGTCGTTTGCATCCACGTTGCGGCACCACATTTTTGCTTTTTGTTATTTGTATTTCCATTGTTTTACACGCTGTACTTGTGCCCTTGCTATTGCTTGTATGGACTCCCGACGGAGACTTATTAAAGCATACGCTTACAATTATTTTTAAGCTATTATTAATGGTACCCATTTCTGCTTTGGCTTATGAATTAATACATGCTGCATCGAGGATGGGTGATAATGTGCTTGGACGCACCTTGCGCACGCCCGGGTTGGTATTGCAAATGCTCACCACGTATGAGCCGCACTATGATCAACTGGAAGTGGCCATTGTTGCATTGCACGAAGCTTTAGGTGAAGAATCGCCGGAAAAAGTCAGGCCGGTGGACTATAGTCCCATGGCTTAACAGGCTGTGAATTGAAGCGATGGTGGGTTTTTGGTTTGAACGATACCCTTGAGCTGTATCATTTATAATCTGTTTAATTTTAGCAATTTTTGAGGAATAACTATGTTTGCCAAGCTTGAAAGTTTAGAGAAAAAGTATTTGGAACTTGAAGGGCAATTGGCCGAACCGGATATTTTTGAGGATCAAGAACGTTATCGCAAGGTAACCAAAGCCCATGCAGATTTACGTGACGTGGTGACACTTTTTCGTGAGCATCGTTCTTTGCGTATACAGCTTGAAGAAAACACTCTCTTACTTGAAGATAGTGATCCGGAAATGCGTGCCATGGCACAAGAGGAAATTTCCCTTGCCAAGGAACGTATGCCGGAAATTGAACATGAATTGAAAATTTTGCTTCTTCCTAAAGATCCGCTGGACGATAAAAATACCATCTTGGAAATTCGTGCCGGCACCGGCGGCGACGAAGCCTCAATTTTTGCGGCAGATTTATTCCGTATGTATACCCGCTATGCCGAAGGTAAGGGCTGGAAGGGGGAAATCAGGAGCGCATCTCCTTCCGCTCCCGGCGGTTATTAAGAAGTTATTTGCGTG
>CAYJHV010000262.1:0-2985 GCA_964369825.1 uncultured Desulfovibrionaceae bacterium
ATCTCCTTGCATTTATAAGTTTAGTTTTAATATTCATGCCAAAATAACATTACATAATTTTAATTATGAAAACAAAGGCATAAAAAATGTGGTAATACAATAAAAACAATTATTAATGTTAAAACATAGATTTCTAGTTTTTAAGTGAGTAGTTGGTAGTGGATAGTGGGTAGTGGGTAGTTATGGTAGGCACTTTGCGCACAAAAAAAGATAATTACTCTGTAAAACATCTAATATTACAGATGATTCTTTATTGCTATGTGTGCGAAGCACCTGCAACCGCTACCCACTAACCACTAATAAATCTAGCTACTACATGTGAAGCATTGCTTACTTTGTTCTTTTTTTATGCGAAGAGCGCATATGTACTCGCATGGGAGCATGTAGAATTTTAAAATGTTTACGTAAGGATTTTTCCAAATAGCGACAATATGTTTCCGAAACTCTTTCAGCATCATTGACAAAAAAAACAAAGGTTGGCGGAGCTGTTTCGGCTTGGGTTAAATAGAAAAATTTGGCACGAACTCTTTTAATCACCGGCGGTTGATGTTTTTCAAGTACCGCTTCCATGGCTCTGTTCAATTGTCCCGTGGGAATGCGCATCTGACATTCTTCATGAATTTGACGAGCTAAAGGTAAAATTTTGGCAAGGCGTGTACGTTCCACAGCCGAAACTAACAAAACAGGCACATGCGAGCAAAACGCTAACATTTCCGTTAAATTTCTTTGCAATTGTTTCATGGCATTTTGTGGTACAAGATCAACTTTATTGATTAAAATCATAAATGGTGTTTTGCGCTCATGTAATAAATCCATAAGACGCTTATCTTGCTGGCTAACACCTTGAGTTGCGTCCAAAACAAGCAAAGTAACATGCGCTTTGGTGCTGGATTTAATGGCGGAATTAACAGAATATTTTTCCACGGTATCGGTGATTTTGGCACGACGACGCACTCCTGCCGTATCCACAAAAGTGTATTTTTCACCTTTAATTTCCATAACTACGTCAACGCTGTCACGGGTAGTGCCGGCAACATCGGAAACAATCATACGCTCAGAACCATGTAAAGCATTAATAAGTGATGATTTTCCTGCGTTTGGACGACCTAACATGGCAAGCTTTAAACCGCTTTCTTCCGCTTGGAAATCTTCCCAATCTTCTGGAATGAGTTCAAGTAATTCTTCTCGAAGAGCACGCAAATTATGCCCATGCTCTGCGGAAACTCCTATGACGGGAAATCCCAGCGCATGAAATTCCGCAAGAATTTGATTTTCTTGCTCAGCACCGTCCACTTTATTTACTATTATAAGTGTGGGCATACTTTTGCGACGTACATGCGCCAATAAATATTCATCCAAAGGTAACAATCCATCACGTCCATCCACCACAAAAGCCACAGCCACGGCAGATTCCATGGCATCTTCGGCTTGGCGCAAAATATCAGCCTCAAAACCTCGAATTCCTTCAGGTCCTTCGGTGATTTCCGCATGGGCATCCAGAGTAATGCCGCCGGTATCCACAATACCGTAAAGCACTTCACCGTGTTCACGCACAAGTCCTTCCATGCGGTCGCGCGTAACTCCGGGACGATCGTGGGTAATAGCACGATTACTATGGATAAGACGATTGAAAAGAGTGGATTTTCCCACATTGGGGCGTCCCACCAATACGATTTTTGGCACTTGTTCTGACATGAAATTTCTCAAATGAATTAATTATAAGGTGATATCGTCTACAGTTACCTTTAAAATTTTCATCTGTCAAGAAAATGCTCATGCCGTTTCATGTAATTGTTATTTTGATATTAAACGTATAAATAAATTACACTTACACCTCAGCGGCGGTTGTCTGCTTTCGCACTCTTTATAGCAATTCCAGGTGCAATTGCTATAAAGAGTCACATAAAAAATATTACTCTACCCACTGAATCATTTGCGCCTGTGAACGACGAGTTTTTTCACGTGGTTCATGTTCTCTTTTTCCAAAAGCTGCCATAACGGCAACGCCAAAAATATTTTCATCAAGTAAAGATTTTTCTGCCAGCAGTTTTTCCACTTCAGCTTTGTTAAATCCTTCCATAGGACAAGAATCATAACCAAGCAAGGCGGCGGCGGTGAGCATGTTTCCAAGGGCAATATAGCATTGACGGGCAGCCCATTCAAACTTTGCTCTGTCATTTCCTTCATAGGTAAAGTCATTTTTCATAAAATTTGTAAAAAATTCCACATACATTTTCGAAATATCTTCGGGCATGTGCTTAGTGTCGTTTAAAATGGTTTTTTGTACATAATCGCCTTTTGGATCCATGGCTGCGGCTTTACGTGCAAGAATAATCATAAAATGTGATGCCGTGGGTAATTGTCCTTGCGCTCCCCAGCAAAGGGGTTTTAATTGCTCACGCAATTCTTGATTTTGGATGACCAAAAAATGCCAAGGCTCAAAACCAAAAGAAGAGGGCGAAAGGCGACCGGCTTCCAAAATGGTATTAAAATCCTCGGCAGGTATTTTAAATTGCGGGTCAAAAGATTTGCAGGCATGACGAAAATTCCATGCTTTGAAAAGTTCTTCACTGATATGGGACATACAGACCTCCAATAAATTATTACGAAGTTTTTAAAATTACATAAAAAATTTTTTATGTAAAGGTAAGTAGAACTCTTAAATTAAAATTCACGTAAAATTATACGATGTGGTTTTAATGTGATATGGAGTAAATTAAAATTTCGCAATGCTGTTCGGGGTTTTGGAAGCAAAAAAATTTTATTGTACCCTAAAAATATTTTTTGTTTCGGAAATACTTACAAAATATTAATTGCAAAATGAGTTGCAATTATATAATAGGTTTCAAACACGATTTATGAGCTGTGTCATGAATACACGCTGTGCGAACTCAAGATTTTAGTCGAAAAGAACCTCGGTAATACAGCTTGACCCACATACAATAAAAAAAGTAGCATATCTGCCGGATGGTTGGCGCAGAAGTG
>CAYJHV010000263.1:0-2981 GCA_964369825.1 uncultured Desulfovibrionaceae bacterium
AAATGGTAAAAAACCATAACGATACGCCTGCCATTCGTGGCATGATTAACAAAGTAGTGCATTTGGTTGCCATTATAGACTAAGGGTAACGCAAGGAGTGTATAATGCAATTGCATAATTTATATCCATTTCCCGAAGAGCGCAAAACACGCCGTCGTGTGGGACGTGGCTCAGGCTCAGGTCTTGGCTGTACCGCAGGTAAAGGGAACAAAGGGCAAAATGCTCGTGCAGGTGGCGGAGTTCGTGCCGGTTTTGAAGGCGGTCAAATGCCCTTGCAACGTCGTTTGCCAAAGCATGGCTTCAAAAATTATCCATTTAAGGTAACCTATGACGTAATCAACCTTGATCGTCTTTTGGAAGCTTTTGAAGGAAAAAATACCATTAGCCTCGAAGACATTTACGCTCGTGGGCTTGCCGACTTCGGTAAGCCGGTGAAAATTCTTTCTCGTGGTGAAGTTGCTCGTGCAGTTACTGTTGAAGCACATAAATTCAGCAAAACAGCAGTAGAAAAATTATCTGCTGCCGGTGGCGAAGCCAAAGAGCTTGAGGCCAAAGTAGTTGAAGGTGCAAAAACAAAAAATGGCAAGTTTGTAAAAAGACAAGCGGTTGATGGTAATTCTGAAGGCAAATAATAAATTAAAAAGCGCATGTTTTTAATGAATATGCGCTTTTAACTGTATTTTGTGATTTTATTTTGGTTTTTCATTGTAAAATCACAAAAAGAGGCATAAAAAGAGATAGTATGGCAAACGGAGCGGTAAATACGACGACAGCAGCACAATCCAGCTTGATGAAAAAACTTGGCTGGACTTTTCTGCTTTTATGTTGCTATCGGATAGGTGTACACGTGCCCATTCCCGGTGTGGATGCCGTGGCACTGCAAAGTTTTTTTGCGCAAATGTCCGGTACGCTATTTGGTCTTTTTGATATGTTTTCCGGTGGTGGTCTTTCCAATACTTCTGTTTTTGCACTTGGTATCATGCCATATATTTCTGCTTCCATTATCATGCAGCTAATGCAGGTCATCAGTCCAAGTGTTAAACGCATGGCAAAGGAAGAAGGGCAAAGCGGAAGACGTAAGATTACCCAATATACAAGATACCTGACGGTACTCATAACCTTTGTGCAAGGCTTTGGTATTGCAGTGGGGCTTGAGTCCATGCGTAGTCCGGCAGGTGCCCTTGTGGTGCTTGAACCCGGCTGGGAATTTAGGTTAATAACTGTATTGACCTTTACTGCCGGTACGGTGCTCATCATGTGGCTTGGTGAAAAAATCACCGAAAAAGGCATTGGAAACGGTATTTCCCTCATAATCTTCTCGGGTATTGTGGTGGGTATTCCAAGAGCCATTATGCAATCATTTCAGCTTATAAGTGCTAATGATATGACCATTTTTATGGCCATAGTCATTGTGGTGCTTATGCTTGCGGTTACCGTTGGTATTGTTTTTATGGAGCGTGCCCAGCGGCGCATACCCATACAATATGCCAAGCGTCAGGTGGGCAAGCAAATGTACGGTGGTCAAAGTTCGCACGTGCCTTTACGTGTGAATACGGCCGGGGTTATTCCGCCCATTTTTGCCTCAAGTTTGTTGCTTTTTCCGGCAACCATAGGGCAATTTTCCGACAATGAATACGTTCAAATGTTTACATCCATGTTTTCACCCGAAAGCATTGTATATAATATAATATTTGTGGCATTGATTTTCTTTTTCTGCTATTTTTATACGGCAATTATTTTTGATCCCAAGGAAATGGCAGAGAATTTGAAGAAAAACGGCGGATTTATTCCCGGTATTCGTCCGGGAGAAAAGACGGCAGAATATATTAACACTGTTTTGTCACGTTTGACGTTGACCGGTGGTTGTTATATTTCGCTGGTTTCCGTTATTCCCATGCTGCTTATAGCAAACTTTAACGTGCCATTTTATTTTGGTGGCACAAGCTTGCTCATCTTGGTGGGTGTGGCCATGGATTTCATGAGCCAAATGGAGTCACATATGATTTCCAGCCAATATGAAGGGCTGATGCAAAAAGCCAAACGTAAAGGCAAAGCTTAATTTAGGCCTGAGAAAATGAAAAAATTTCGAGGTGCCTTCATTAAAAATGACCGAGAAATCGGTCTGATGCGTGAAGCCAATAGGCATGTGGCCAATGTTCTTGATATCATGGAAGATATGGTTGCTCCGGGAGTATCCACCATGCAGCTTGAAGATGCGGCCAGAGCTTATTGCGCCAAGCGCAACTTAAAACCGGCATTTTTGGGTTATAACGGATTTCCGTTTGCCCTTTGTGTTTCGGTGAATGAGGCAGTGGTACATGGATTTCCTTCGGAGCGGCTGCTACAAGAAGGGGATATTGTCAGCATTGACATGGGCGTTGTTTACGAAGGATTTGTGGGCGATGCCGCACGTACTTTTGCCGTGGGTGAAGTGAGCGCAGAAGCAAAAAAACTTATGCAAATTACCGAAGATGCCTTGTATAAAGGCATTGAGGTGGTAAAGCATGGTGTTGACGTGTACCAAATAGGTGCAACGGTACAACAATTTGTGGAAGCTGCCGGCTTCAATGTGATTCGGCGTTTTGTGGGGCACGGAGTTGGTGCCAAAATGCACGAAAAGCCGGATGTGCCCAATTTCAAACCTGCTTATGCCGGTATGCCCATGCACAATGGCATGGTCATAGCCATTGAACCCATGGTTAGCATTGGCACGTATGAAGTGGACATTTTAGAGGATAAGTGGACGGCTGTAACTCGTGATCGCTCATTGGCAGCGCATTATGAGCACAGCGTAGCTATTACCTCGCATGGACCTGAGATCTTGAGTATATCGGATCGAGGTTTACGCCGAGGATAA
The DNA here is from genome assembly GCA_964369825.1 of uncultured Desulfovibrionaceae bacterium. Taxonomy (GTDB): domain Bacteria; phylum Desulfobacterota; class Desulfovibrionia; order Desulfovibrionales; family Desulfovibrionaceae; genus CAYJAD01. Next base: position 2,858 of record CAYJHV010000263.1, read on the forward strand.
TTTGGTGTTGACAGAATGAATAAAGACAGATACAAGCTTCATCTTGCCTTTGTGGCAAAATGATGTGAATCTGGAGTACAATTATGAAAGTAAGACCTTCCGTAAAGAAGATATGCCCAAAATG
>CAYJHV010000264.1:0-2969 GCA_964369825.1 uncultured Desulfovibrionaceae bacterium
TGGCGCAAGCAAAAGTTCCCATCACAAAAAAGCTGACTAAAGGCAATAGCCACAATTTTTAATATGAATCATTATATTGGAATGTATTTTATTTTTGAAAACAAGGAAAATATTCTTGGAGTCCTTCTTGAAAAAATTAATTTTTTTGTTAAAAAAGCTATTTACATAGCCTTTTATATAATAATTTTCGGAAAATTATAATTACTTTAAAGTTACTGTTGCGCATTACGTAAAAATGTGAAATATAGATGCAAGATTTTGGTCTTTTTAAAGACTTCATTTGCGCAATTCATTACACAAATGAGAGCTTATGGAGCGTTAGCGAAGTTAATGCGACCAAAAATCAAGAATAGGCGGAGCTTTGCGTTGCTCTCGATTCCTGTAAAGCTCGCTTAATAGGAATGCTTTGCGCCCCTTTGCTCCTTTTTGCTTACGCAAATCGAGAGTAAAACCATTGATTTTATGCCTTTTACTCTGCACATCTTGTTTTACTGTTTTGAGTAGCTCTAAAGCTTTAACAGCAAAGTTATATTTGAAAGTAATTGTGTAGAGCCTTTTTTATGTTATTTTGTAGGGAGTGATTATGCTCAAAAAAAAATTATTTGATTTTTTCACTACTAATCGTCGTATTGAAATTAAATTTAATTCTTATAATATAGCCATATTTACAATTATTTTTATTATTCTGTTCTATTCACTTTATTCCATAGCTAATTCTATAGTGCAAAACACCTCAAAAAGTTTTGCCGAGCTCTATGCTTATAACACTACAGCCCAACTTAATTCAGCAATTATACAAGATTTAAGTATTTTAAAATCAGTTGCTAACTCTGCAACCATTAAAGAGTGGCTTACAGATGAAAGTAATATTGAAAAAAAACAGAGAGCCTTTATTGCGCTTAACGATTATCTTAAAATTACAAAGAATAATATTTTATATTTTGGCATTGAGGCTTCTAAGGGTGAGTTTAATTTTGATAACAATACTACCTTTGAAACCTTTGCGCCTTTTGCCACATTGAACTCGACAAACGACCAAGATTCTTGGTATTTTGAAGCGGCAAACTCCCCAAATCTCTATGAACTCAATGTAGATACAGATAAGGTTCTAAAGCGGACGCTAGTTTGGATAAACCATAAAGTTCTTGATGAACAAGGTAATTTGCTTGGTGTTGTGGCAACGGGCATTACCTTTGACAAAATCTTAACTTCTGCCTTTCAAGAACACCGAGACAAGAATATTCGAGGTATTGTAGTTGACAGAAATGGCTTAATACAGCTTGATAGTCATATAGACAGCTCTACCTTTTTGGACAATAGCACCTTGAAATTTGAAAGTGCCTTTCCCTTTCCTGAACTAAATAAAAAACTATATCCTTACCTTGCATCCATCAAAGGATATATCCCTACTGCACCAAAACCGGAAGCCATAACACTCATAAATGATGAAGAAAATAATTATGCTGTCATCACCCCCATCGAAAATACCGATTGGACGGTGGTGACCTTTTTCAATAGTTCACTTCTTTTTTCTTTTCAGTATTTTATGCCAATTGTTTGGGTTTCGTTTGTGCTCTTTGGGTTATACGTTTTTATGATAAGCCTTTTTAGCCGCAAAATCCTCTTTGTTCCCTTGACACGCCTAATGAAAAGCTTAGCATTAAAAACAAATGTTTCTGATGAATTTTTAGAAAAAGCCCCCATTTATGGCTTGGATCGCAAAGATGAATTGGGTTTGCTTGCCAATACTATTCAAGATTTACACGAAACTTTGGAACAAAAAAATAGAGAGCTGACCCAAAGTACAGAAAAAGCTGAGGCTGCCAATGAGGCCAAAAGCCATTTTTTGGCCAATATGTCCCATGAAATCCGCACACCCATGAACGGCATTTTAGGATTATTACATCTTTTAAGTACAACACCTTTAAATAATATACAAAAAGATTTTGTGCAAAAAATTGTTACTTCCGCTCAAAATCTTACTCGCATTATTAATGATATTTTAGATTTTTCTAAGATTGAAGCCGGTAAGCTTGAAATGGAACAATGCCCATTTTCCTTAATCAGTATTGGTAGGGATGTTGTGGATTTATACGGTCAAGTCTGTGCGGAAAAAGGTCTTACTCTCGACATCTCGTGTGGTAAAAACAATAAACTATATGTACTTGGTGATGCTGTCCGTTTAAAACAAGTTGTTTTTAACCTCATAAGCAATGCCATAAAATTTACCGATCCCGGCGGTAAGGTGTTCCTTGAAACAGAAAACGCTATTTGCGAAAACCAAAAATTACATTGTTCATTCTCGATAAGTGATACCGGCATAGGCTTGTCTCCCGAGCAGATGGAAAAGTTATTTTCTGCATTTTCACAAGCGGACAACACTGTTACTCGTAAGTACGGCGGAACAGGGCTTGGTCTCGTAATTTCGAAAAGAATTATTAACTCCATGGGAGGGGATATTTGGGTAGAAAGCGCACTTAATGAAGGAACCACGTTCTTTTTCTCCGTGACCTTTCCCCTAGCGTCGGAAGAAGATATACAGCAAATGAACGATAAAGAAATCAGTGAAAAAACCTTGGACGAAGTGCCAATACAAGGGCACTTATTACTTGCAGAAGATAATGAAATCAATCAAATTGTTGCGCAAGAAATTTTACTCTCTGCCGGTTTTACAGTGGATATTGCCAATAACGGCAAAGAAGCTTTACAGCTTTTAGAAACAAATACCTATGATGCGGTGCTCATGGATATTCAAATGCCGATTATGGATGGCTACACCGCCACGATAAAAATCCGCGAGCAGGAAAAGTTTGCACAACTTCCCATTATTGCCATGTCTGCTCACGCCATGAAAGGCGATAAAGAACTCAGTATTTCTAAGGGTATGAATGACCATGTTACCAAACCCGTTGATGCCAATGTTTTGTATAAAACTTTGCGCTTTTGGATTGCAAAAAATGCTGACTAAA
>CAYJHV010000265.1:0-2968 GCA_964369825.1 uncultured Desulfovibrionaceae bacterium
CCTCCCGAGGAGGGGTGGCAGCGAAGCTGACGGGGTGGTTTCAAAAGAAATAATTACATAAATTTAGAACTATAACACACTTTTCAAAATTTAGCCGGAACTTTTAATTTAGATGCGTTTGCCCTGGATGCTTAGCATTCCAAGCTTGACAAAAGAGGAGTAATGAATATTTATATTCGACCGGTGGCTTAAGTTGTGAGCCTTGAAGACTTTCGGAGTCAAAGCTTTATATTTGTGACTTTAAAAACCCAAACCGGCACTCAATACACAGAGGTTTTTGTGCGAAAAATATATTATGTCATTTATTTAAGCTTTTTTGTAAATATATGTTGGCTTTCGCCCAAGGTAAATTTAGTTTATGGTGCCATTGCACCTGTTATTGCGCCGGTCATTGGCGATGAGCAAGGTATTGATGCTGCGGCCAAATTAAACGAAGCACAAAAAGCTATCGAAAAGAAAGATTTTGCTGCCGCTTATGCTTTGTTGATGCCCCTTGCCAAAAAAGATAATCCCGAGGCCATGTATTTTGTGGGGCGTATGTTTGAAGCCGGCGAAGGTGTTAAGCGCAGTCCCCGTGCTGCTGTTATTTGGTATGAAAAGGCTGCCAGAGCCGGTGATATCAGTGCGCAAAATTCTTATGCCGGTGCATTGGCAAGAGGGCAGGGCATTAAAAAAAATCTCAAAGAAGCTGTAAAATGGTTTCGAAAAGCTGCCAATAATGGACATGCGGTGGCGCGCTATAATCTTGCCTTCATGCTGGCTAATGGGCGAGGCGTTAAAAGAGACGTGAAAAAAGCCGTGGACTGGTATGAAAAAGCTGCCGAACAAGGTCTTGCCGATGCTCAATATTCCTTAGGGTGGACGTATTTGCATGGCAAGGGAGTGGAAAAAAATGATGCTCGTGCCGTGTATTGGTTTCAAAAAGCTGCCGATCAAGAGCATGTGCTGGCGCAAAATAACCTAGCTTATATGTATGCCGAAGGGCGTGGGCACAAACAAAATTTCTTTAAGGCGTATGAATATTATTTGAAGGCCGCCGAAAAAGGTTATGCACCAGCCCAATATAATTTAGGATTTCTATACGAAGAAGGTAAAATTGCCGACCCCGATTATGCCATGGCCATTCATTGGTATACACTTGCTGCCAATCAAAATGATGCGGCGGCGCAATTTAGCCTTGGCTATATGTACGACCAAGGTACCGGCGTTCCTCGTGATGTGGTTCTTGCAGAAAAATGGTACACTTTAGCCGCTAAAAATGGCGATAAAACGGCAAAAATCGTTCTAAAACAATTTATTAAGCGTCAGAAGCAATAAATTTTGCTGTTTATCAACGGATAGATTCATGAAAAAATTACGTTTGTACAGTGTGAGCTTGGGATGCCCCAAAAATCGAGTGGATACTGAACATTTGCTTGGTTCATTAGCACTTGAAATGATATCCACGCCGCATTTGGGACGTGCACAACTGATTTTTGTGAATACCTGCGGCTTCATTATGCCGGCCATCGAAGAATCTGTACGTACTCTTGTGGAAATAATTAATCATATCTCCACATTAAAACGAAAACCCTTGCTTGTGGTTGCCGGTTGCCTTGTGGGACGTTTTGGTGCCGAAACCCTTGCTAAAGATTTGCCTGAAGTGGATTTATGGCTAGCCAATGCCACATTGGATACTTGGCCGCAACAAGTGGCAAGCGCATTGCAACTTGATACCAATGCAGTGCAGCCCGGACGTTTACTTTCAACTCCCAAATCCTATGCGTGGCTTAAAGTCAGTGACGGTTGCCGTCATACTTGCTCATTTTGCACCATTCCTTCCATACGTGGCAAACATCGCTCGGTTCCGGCAGAAAAATTAGTGCAAGAAGCTCAAAACATATTAGGGCAGGGCGTCAAGGAACTGGTGCTGGTGGCGCAAGATGTGAGTTCATGGGGTGAAGACTTGGCAGGTAACAACTCTTTGCGTCATCTTTTGGAAAAACTTTTACCACTAAAAGGGCTTGAGTGGCTACGCGTAATGTATCTGTATCCATCAGGTATGACAGATGATTTTCTTTCGTTTGTGCAGGAGGTCATCAAAGATGGTAAGCTTTTGCCATACTTTGATATTCCCATGCAACACGCACATGAAGACATTCTGAAGCGTATGGGACGCCCCTTTGCCAAAGACCCACGCCAAGTGGTGGACAGGGTACGAAGCTATGTACCGCAGGCAGCTTTACGCACGTCTTTTATTGTGGGATTTCCCGGAGAAAAGGAAGAGCATTTTCAAAATTTACAAGAATTTATTATACAAACTCGATTGCATCATGTGGGAGTATTCACTTATGCCCCCGAAGAAGGTACAAAAGCTGCCACAATGTCGGAACAAGTCGAAGAAGCAATAAAAGAGGAACGAAAAAAAATGCTTATGGAAATTCAAGCGGATATTTCCTCAGAAATTCTTGAACAAGAGGTTGGGCAAGAGCAACATGTACTAGTGGACAGCATTCATGATGAATGGCCGGGATTACATACGGGGAGAGTGTGGTTTCAAGCTCCGGAGGTGGACGGCGTTACCTATATCAGCGGATCCAATGTGCAAGTGGGAAAGATGGTGCAAGCTTCAATTGTTGAGAGTACCGAGTATGACTTGAATGCATTATCTTGATTTCATTAAATAAAATTAAAAAGTCATAAAAAATTCAAAAAATCTAAAGAAATCTCTTGACCATTAAGCGAAGTTTTGGCAAATTGCCTTTCGCGCTGAAGATGAGCAGCACAGCCAAGGGCAATCGTATAACTCGTCGCTTAAAAAAAGTTGTCACATTTTGCTTGACAAAAGTTGGCAACGGGAGTTAGAAGCTCCTTCGCTGAATGAAACAGCGTTGCTCTCTGAAAAGAGGGCAGAAAAAAATTCAAAAAAAGTTGTTGACAAAAGTTGGCAACGGGAGTTAAAAGCTCCTTCGCTGAATGAAACAGCGTT
>CAYJHV010000266.1:0-2961 GCA_964369825.1 uncultured Desulfovibrionaceae bacterium
TGGTTGCTTTGGAAAAAAAATGCTTTTCAAAACCATGGGGAGAAAAGGAATGCTTGGCAGTTTTTTCGCAAAAGCATTTTTCTGCGCTTGGCTTATGGATAGAAGCTGAAAAACATTTATTACTCGAGCATTCTGACCCGCAAAAAATCCATGATCAATATCTTGTAGCCTACATTTCTTTTTACCACATAATTGATGAAATGGAAATATTGAATATTGCCGTGGATCCGGCATTTCAAAATCAAGGTCTTGGTACCTATATATTTGGCAAAGCACTTGAAAGCGCACGTCTTATGAACATGCAAAAAATTGTACTTGAAGTACGTGAGGGGAATATGGTCGCACGTCATTTATATGAGAAATTTTCTTTTGTGACCGTGGGGATACGCAAAAAATATTATACAGACAATGGTGAAGATGCCTGTATTTACACACTTGATTTATAAATCAAGTGGTGGTACAAGCACTTAATTCATCTGAGAGGGAACAATATGAAAAAACTTATGGCTGCCAATTGGAAAATGTACAAAAATAGATCCGAAGCACACAACACCATAACAAATCTTTGTGAGCTTTTAAACAAATCAAATAGCAATGATCTTGACAGAGAGGTTCTTATATTTTCACCTTTTACGGCTTTAGATAGTGCTGTTCAAGCCGCAAACAATGCTTCATGTTCTTTACCTCTGGCCATTGGAGCTCAAAATTTCTATCCCAAAGAAGAAGGTGCTTTTACGGGAGAAATTTCTTTGCCCATGCTTAAAGACGTTGGAATTCATTGGGTATTGGTGGGACACTCAGAGCGTAGAACCGTTTTTGGCGAAAGTTTGGAACTTATTCAAGAAAAATCTCAATATGCACTTAACAATGCATTTAGCGTGACTTTTTGCGTGGGTGAAAGCCTTGAAGAACGTGAAGCCGGTCAGCTTGAAGATATACTAAAGAAGCAGCTCAAGGCTTTGGGTACTTTTGCCGATAAAATAACGCCGGAAAATTTTGCTGTTGCCTATGAGCCTGTATGGGCCATTGGTACCGGTAAAGTGGCAGGACCTGAAGAAATTCTTGAGGCACATGCTCTTGTACGTACAATTTTAGAAAATATTTTAGCTGAAAAAGGCAAAAAAATACGTATATTATATGGTGGAAGCGTCAAAGCTGACAATGCCACACAAATTATAGGTCTTGACAATGTGGATGGAGTTCTGGTAGGTGGTGCATCCTTACAAGCCGAAAGTTTTATGAGCATAGTTACCGCTTAATGTGGTACTATGCAATTTTTTATTGTGAATTTTGCCATAAGGGCAAGGAGGTTTTTTTGTGCAAACGCTTATCCTGACGCTGCATATTATAGTTTGTGTATTGCTGATTATTCTTGTGCTGTTACAAGCCGGTCGTGAAGGTATGGGGGTTATATTTGGTGGCGGTGGCGGATCTGTTTTTGGCAGTGGCGGTGCCGGTGGACTTTTGTCAAAACTCACAGCTTTTATGGCAGCATTGTTTTTATTTACGTGCTTAAGCTATACTTATATTTCTAGCTCCAAGTCTGAAGACGAATCCGTTGTGCTTGATGTTAAATTGGAAGAAGTTGACCCTGCACAAACTCAAAATACTGACAGCACAAAAGATGAAGTAAAGTCTACAGAAGAAAAAGCTCAGGATACAGCTAAAGAAGAAGGTAAGGCTGAAGATGTGGCAAAACCTGAAGAAAAAACTCAGGATGCAACTAAGTCCGAAGATGTAGTCAAACCTGAAGAAAAGTCTGAAGATGTTACTAAGCCTGCCGATACTAAATCGGTTGAAGATAAGCCTTCGGATGCAAAAGCGTCGGAAGAAAAACCGGCAGACGTAAAGATTGAAGAAAATAAACCTGTAGACGCAAAGGTTGAAGAAAATAAACCTGAATAATTAACTGTTTTTTATATGGTGTCATGAGGGAGGTGCAAGCTTCCCTCTTTTCATTTATAAAACTTGCCGGAAACGAAATGGATAACAATTTTTCCCATAAACCCTTTGCTTTTTTAAATCAAGTTTCGTTAGAAAATGCTCAGGATAAAGAAAATATATCCGTCGCAAAGCGTAGTTTAAAATCTCACGCAAAAAAGCGTGCCGAGAGCATTTCATGGACAGCGGAAACAGAAGAGAATCGTTTGTTTTTACAAGCTATGCACCGAATAAGTCCGGATTATGAACACTCAAAATTACACAGAAACCGGAAAAAACTTCATGCTAAGCAAGTAAAAAAATTACCGGCACTTACCAGTATTGGCGATGCACTCAATTTTTCAGAAATTTTCCCTGTACAAAAATCAACTGCAAGCAACAATGCTCTTTTGAAAAGCAAAATATCTTCGCACAAATCAGCTATAACTGACGATGTTTTTAGAGAAAACAGACTTCAAAGCAATGCACCGCAACAACGGTATGCAAAGGAAAAAATAGAGGAAAGTGACGTAAGCATGAAAGATTTACTTGACGCCCAAGAATTACGTGCTCAAGGTCAATCAGAGGAAGACATGCAAGCTTTTGCCAAAGCCGTGCAAGAAGTCAAACCTTTGCCGGGTAAGGGAAGAGCTGTTGCCAAAGTTGTGGAAGCGTCCATTCAAAACGCACAAAATTACGAAGATTTTTCCCAATTGATGGAAAAAAAAGTGGAATTTGCGTTGTCATTAAAGGGTGAATACCTGGAAGGTCATGTGGTCGGCCTTGATCTCTTGACCATGGAAAATTTACGTATGGGAAGGTATAGCCCTGAGGCGCACCTTGATTTGCACGGACTGAATGCCAATCAAGCATATGAGGCTTTGGTAAAATTTTTTCGTATATCATGGTACAAAGGAATGCGCACCGTCTTGCTGGTACCGGGACGAGGTAAGAATTCTCCCAATGGTTTTAGTGTATTGCGGGATAAATTGCAATTGTGGTTGACTCAAGATCCATTTAAACGTGTGGTACTGGCTTTTT
>CAYJHV010000267.1:0-2942 GCA_964369825.1 uncultured Desulfovibrionaceae bacterium
CGACCCAACGGGCGCCGAAGGCGTTTGCGTTAGCGAGCTTGCGAGCTTTAAACAAATCGAGAGCAACGCAAACTTTCTGGCGCAAGCAAAAGTTCCTCTCACAAAAATTTGAAATTAGAATCAATCACGTGTGTGTATTGAGCAGACGCCTTAAAATGGTCGACATTTTAAGTTTTTATATAATATTTAATATAATTGCTTCATGTTAATGCTTTTGAGTTCTGTAATGAAAATCGGATTCACGTGTAGTTAATATTATAACAATTCCGCTTGACATTTGCAATGTCAAGCTCTTAAAGGCACGCTTCGCTTCGGCGTTAAAGGTGTAAATAAATAGCACTTACGCCTCAACAGCGGTCGACTGCTTTCGCAATCTCCATAGCAATTTCATGTGGAATTGCTATATTACACCCAAAAAACACATTGCATTTTATTCATTTTTTTGGCATAGCCAAGTTTGGAGGTAGATTATGGAACTTTTACCCATTAAGCGTGCCATTTTATCGGTAACCGACAAGGGAGAGCTTGATACATTTGCTACTTTTTTGGCAGAAAACGGCGTAGAGCTTGTTTCTACCGGCGGAACATATACTTTTTTGGAAAATGCCGGACTTAAAGTAACAAAAGTAAGTGATGTTACCGGCTTTCCTGAAATTTTAGATGGAAGAGTCAAAACACTCAATCCTAAAATTCATGGAGCCATTCTTGCGGATAAGGATAAGGCGGAGCATCTTGCCACTCTTGAAGAATATCAGATAACACCTTTTGATTTGGTTTGTGTGAATTTGTACGATTTTGCCGGTGCGGTGGAACGCAAACTTTCCTTGCTCCAAGCAGTTGAAGAAATTGATATTGGCGGACCTTGTATGCTCCGTGCCGCTGCCAAAAATTATCACAGTGTTTTGGTACTGCCAACCACTCAATGGTATGCCAAGGCTATGGAAGAAATGCAAGAGAACAATATGTGCGTAAGTCTTGCTTTCAGGCAAATGATGGCATCTCGAGCTTTTGACATAACATCTAGGTATGATTCGCTTATTGCTTCATATTTACGTTAAAATAATTGCTATAAATCAAACATTTTACACAAAGAGAGTTAGTTATCGCCAGTGCCAGTATTGACGGAAACATAGAAGGGCTTAAGCAAAGTCAATTAAAAGCCATTAATAGACTCAGTACCCGTCGTTTTCCCATGCAAGAAGCCTTTACCCTTGAGCAAGCACGAGAACTTGCCGCTCTTTCTCGTTCCATTGGCAGACAGATTGGTTTGCTCATTGACCGCAAAGGTAAGGTGGAAGTGCTCATGGTGGGAGATACCAAGGGGATTCTCATTCCGGAACTTTCTCGAGGGCGTGGCGGTGCCGGGCGTTTGCGTGGCGCGCGACTTTTGCATACGCATTTGACTCCCGAGCTTTTATCGCAAGAAGATCTCATGGATATGCTCTTCTTGCGCCTTGATGCCGTTTGTGTTTTGACGGTGAATCCGCAAGGTGAGCCGGTACAATGGCAATATGCGCATCTTTTGCCCCCAAATCCTGAGAATGAACCTTATCGAGTGTACGATGCAAAACCGTGGGATAAGCCGACAGCAGATTTTACCATGGTGGAGGCATTGGAAGAAGAGCTCAGGCGAGAGCTTGATGGTACCAAGGAAGCTGAATCTACCACTCGAACTTTGCTGATTTCAGTGGGTACTTTGCCACGTTCGGTTCAAGACGGGCATTTGGATGAGCTTGCCGATTTGGCAAAAACAGCAGGGCTTACTGTAGTTGGGCGAATGCTGCAACGAGTTCCTAAAATCAATCCTAAATCCATTTTGGGACGTGGAAAAATTGCCGAACTTGAAGTGCAAGCCTTGCAAAGCCATGCTTCCGTCTTGGTCTTTGATGGTGAACTTTCTCCGGCGCAATTACAAAATCTTGCGGATATTACCGAAAGAAAGGTATTGGATCGTACTCAGCTCATTTTGGATATTTTTGCGCAACATGCCGTGACCGCTGCCGGTAAATTGCAAGTGGAAATGGCGCAATTAAAGTATACTCAACCTCGTCTTGTGGGAAAAAATCGTGCCATGGACAGGCTTATGGGCGGCATTGGAGGACGAGGTCCGGGCGAAACCAAGCTTGAAACTGATAGAAGACGTGTACGTGATCGTATTGCAAAAATTAAGAAAAATCTTGATGAATTACGTAAACAAAGAGCTTTTACTCGCAGTCGGCGTTCTCGCCAAGGTATACCCTTGGTGGCCATTGTCGGTTATACCAATGCCGGAAAATCCACACTGCTCAATACACTCACTCATTCTGAGGTCATAGCGGAAAATAAACTTTTTGCTACCCTTGATCCCACCACCAGACGTTTGCGTTTTCCGGAAGAAAAAGAAGTTATTTTAGCCGATACTGTGGGCTTTATACGCAATCTTCCCAAAGAGTTAAAAGAGGCCTTTCAGGCTACCCTTGAGGAATTGGAAGTTGCCGACATGCTGCTTCATGTTGCCGATGCTTCGCACACAAATATTGAGCAACACCTCGCTGCCGTTGAAGAAGTACTTATTGATATGCAACTTACCGATATACCGCAAATTTTAGTGCTTAATAAATGGGATTTGCTGGATGCTGAAGAAAAGACTATACTTAACAATGCCTATCCTCATGCCTTGCATATTTGTGCTACCAAGTCAGAAGGACTCCATGATTTGCTGAAAGAAGTTAGTGAACTTTTAGAATTTTAACAAATTGTTGCATGTTTTGGTGTAGAATGCATTATATAAATAATAATCTGGCATAATACAAAGGAGCACGCCATGTTACTTATTACCGGAGGTGCCGGCTACATAGGCAGTCACACCTTGTGCGCATTTTTTGCAAGTTCGCTTGCACAAAATATGGATGTGGTGCTTGTGGATAATTTTTCCAATTCAAGAAAGGAAAAAATACAAACTT
>CAYJHV010000268.1:0-2915 GCA_964369825.1 uncultured Desulfovibrionaceae bacterium
ATTGCCACTACCCCCTCAAGATAGCGTGTCTACCAGTTCCACCACCTCGGCGCATTTGGAGTTATATAAAATCACAGTGCTTTTGGCAAGCGTTTTTTATGAAAAATATTTATTTAAATTTTCTATTGTAATCGTTTAGAATAATAATACATTATAAGATTCTCATATCTTGAAACGAAAAATAATTTTTACCATTTTTTATTTGAAAGATGAGCAAGACCTTTTATAAGAACTTGGGTACCATCTTTGGCGTATCCATTTTCGCTTAAGATATTATAAGCTTGCTCTGCCAAGGTTAGTCCCGGTAAGGTCAGTCCCATTTGGCGGCATTGCTCGATGCAAAGGCGTAAATCTTTACAAAAGTGTTCTATAAAAAAGCCCGGAGCAAAATCATTATCTACAATGCGTTTGCCAAGCACATTCATGGCGGTACTGCCTGCTGCACCTGCAACCACAGTTTGGCGCCATTGTTCCACGTCAAGTCCGCATTCTTTAGCAAAAAGTAAAGATTCGCATACGCTAAACATAACACCGGCAACGGCAATTTGATTGGCAAGTTTAGCTTTTTGCCCCATACCTGCTTCACCGCAATGCACAACTGTTTTTCCCATTTTTTCTAAACAAGGTAAAATATCCGTAAACGTATCGCTAAAAGCACCTACAAAAATAGAAAGAGTCGCATTTTTTGCGCCCACATCTCCACCTGTAACGGGAGCGTCAACGCCATAGCAGCCTTTGGTCATGGCCTCACGCGATATTCTTTGCGCAAGAGTTGGGCAAGATGTAGTCATATCACACACAATTCCGCCGGGTTTCAAACCTTGCAGTACACCATTTTCACCCAAAATAACTTCTTCAACATCCTTGGGAAAGCCCACTATGGAAAAGACAATGTCTGAATTTTCAGCCACTTCACGTGGAGTATTTGCCCATGTGGCACCAAGGTCTAGCAGGCTTTGCGCTTTTTGTTTGGTGCGGCTGTAAACTGTGAGTTCATGTCCGGCATTGCGTAAATGCGTTGCCATGGAAATACCCATTATACCTGTACCAATCCAACCGATTTTTTTCATAATACATCCTTAATAAATCTTTGCTTTATAAATATTTAAATAATTAGTCTAAATATTTTTGTTCAAATTCTTCCATGGGCATGGGGTGCGCAAAGAAAAATCCTTGAGCAAGCTCCAGACAATTTGCTTCTATTGGCTTAATTTGTTCTGAAATTTCAATGCCTTCAGCTACTATAACCATACCAAGTCTGTGTGCGATATCACTGATACCATTAACCACTATATTGCCACGAGTATCCGGTGATTTATTATCAAAAAAGCTTTGATCCAGCTTCAAAACATCAACTTTGAAGTCTTTTAACATACCAAGAGAGGAATAGCCGGCACCAAAGTCATCAATGGCCACCGTAAATCCGGCTTCATGTAAATCGTCAAGCAATTTTGCAAGATTTGCAGCATTTTCGGTCACTGCTGTTTCGGTAAGTTCAACTTCGATAAAATGACGAATATCACCATATTTATTGCAAATAGCTGAAATATCCTGTACGAAGTTTGGATTTTTTAAGTGTGATTGATATGGTGCAGATACAGTAAGTTCACCTTGCATGGCGCCTTGAAAAGCTTCATTGCTAAATACATCAACGGTTTTAAGACTGGAAAGTCGACCATAACCATCAGGATTAACATATATTACTGTATCAATACCAAGGTTATTTTCTAAATTACTCAAATACTCTGCAAGTGCTGCTTCATTCTTGCCGATAATCATAAGTGTATTTGACATACTCACCAAATTAGCTGCATGTCTTGCAATGACACCGTTAATGGTTGATTGCTGTTGATTGGCGGTAAGCTCGATATTATCCACTTCTGTGGTCACAAGTTTTAAATTTATGTCTTTATAAAATAAAAACATAGCAATGGCTGCTACTATAAAAGCAAGACCAAACCAGATTAAATAAAGATTATTTTTATGATTCTTTAACATAGACACGCCTCGCAACTTTTTTATGCCAAATTTTTATATTTTTTGTCCGGCTTTTAACTGCCTACTTAGTGCTATTATTAAGTCAAGCAAACTTTAAGTCTTTAGTCGCAAGTATGAAACTCAAAAATGTTTGTTAAAGGTGATATACTTTTAATCCGGACATGGTATAGCATTGACTCCGTCGCCACAAGCACCTACCACGCCGGCATCGAAGGGAAACGAGGTATCGTTATTTTCATTTGAAAAAGAAGTAGTTGCATTACCTTTGTAGGTGAAGGCACCCCTGCCCATCACGTGTTCGGGAAGACTGTTTTGGGGAAGACTGAGTTGATTTTGAGCAATGCGCCCCACAACTACGGGAATACCCGGTTCTAAAACGGAAGTATTGTGCTTAACTTCTTGATTTTTTTCTTCTGCATTGTCATGTACTGCAAGCGGAATGGGAACTTTGTACGAGGTATCGCTTCCACTTCGGGGAGCCAAAAAGCCCGGCAGACCTTTGTATTCTATAACAGGTACCACTTCAATGCCATTGCGAGCAAGATAGGATGCATTGAGAAGTAGTCTAAATTGGAGGAAAAATTCAGAAAATACATTTTGACCTGCCGCCATATTGACATTTTGTCTTGCAAGGGACAATGCCTCTATGGGACTCAAGCCTTTTTCAATGTTTTTTTGCATAAGAGCTATAATAGCGGTATCTTGCTCACTCTTGGTGACCGGGAAAAATGCTGCTGAAGGTGTACTGCTCAGTGCTGCAACAGCATCGAGGCAAGAAGGGCATGTTGGCGAGAAATAAACGTGAACACTGCTATTTTCGGCACCTTTAATAGCCCAAGGGAGCATATTTTCACGCATAACGCTGCCAATATTGGCAATTAAAAAAAGGAGCCAAACCAAAATCAGCCATGAACGGG
>CAYJHV010000269.1:0-2912 GCA_964369825.1 uncultured Desulfovibrionaceae bacterium
TTGCTATAGCAATTTATTTTGAAATGCTGCTATTATCTTTGTCCAGCTTACTGAATTAAGGCAATAAACACATTTTGAAATTCTCAACTATAAATTTCAGATTATTTAGAGCTTGTCCGTAAATAAATGTAGCGTGAGGTGAGTACAAGGAAAAATGTGCTTTGACGCAGTAATCGTCCACGATACGTTATTTACGGATAAGCTCTTAGTGTTGCGATGCTCTACTGAAAAGACTTAATCTTTTAGGCTGCGCAAGCCTTTTTCTCACCCTTTTCACTGTAGCAGGGTAGACTCCAAAACGCAAAGACCACAGTGGGCAGTCATCTCTTGCCGTACATGCACGTACATCTGTTCTGTTTTCGGCGCAGCGCAAACAATGTCTACGCACAATGCGCAAAGCACTACGCTGTAAAGTGCTTGTGCTTGAAGACAAGATGTTGGGATCGTCCTCAACATTTTGTGAATGTCCGTGTCGACATGTCCACAAAGCACAATCCTTATCTGTGCAAGCCATCACTTGCGCAGAGGAATTCCCTTGGCATTGCATACAAAAGCGTCTGATTTGACGCAGTACATTGGGTTGTGACATAATTTTCCTTTAAAAATTAGCCATCATCAGAAATCGTATTCACGGCTTAAAAAATTAAAAATTTTATGCACAACATTTTTTGTACTTTTTTCCACTTCCACAAGGACAGGCATCATTACGACCAATTTTGGGCGAAGGACGTTTAAACGCCTCGGGTCTGTGGGATATGCTTTCAAGGTAATAAAGCTTTCCGTCTATTTTTTGAAAATAGCTGACTTCAGAAAGGGTATATAATTTTCCGGATGTTTCATAAACAGCAGAAAATGTTACTGTATCAAATATTTCGTCGCCATTTCTTCCCACTTCTTGACCGCATTCGGTAATATGCAATGAATGCCAATGAACATTTGACATATTTTTAGCAAGATTCTCTTCATCAACAATATGCTTGTCAATGGGATGCATTGTTTGCACTATAAAAGCATAATTGCCAAGGGCAAAAGCCGCATAACGGGCACGTACCATAGCTTCAGCACTTGGTACCGAAGCCCCGTCATGGTACGGTTTACAACAATTTTCATAAGTATGCGGTGATCCGCAAACACAATTAATCATGATACTCTCAATAGTTATAAGTTGATGAGTACTATCCGTACACAAGAGACAGTTTTAGGTAATAAAGCGTCTCATGTGTTGTCTTTAGTTACAAAATTTAAAATGCCATATACAAAGAATTTATTACGCCACATTCATCGTGACAACAATATATTTTAGGTACAAATTTTCAAAAAAAATATGGCTGTCAAATTGTAATTTAAATAATTGCGTTCAATTATTTTGACGCAAACCTTTGAGCGACTTGATGAAATCTAGAAAATAGTGCTTACATTTTGAACTATTACTTATAATTAAAATCCATTGACAGCTTGGCATATTAATTGCTATAAACATTCTACCTTCCTTCCTTTTGCTTAAAGCCTCCTCTTAAGCATGCGGCTCACATGTGTGGGCCGCAAAAATTTTAAATCTTTCTTCATTTTTCTACTTTAAAAAGCATAGAAACGTAACTTTATCCTGATATTGTACTCAAATAGTGTAACTTTGTACCTATGAGAAAATAGTGGATAATTTTATTTATATGGTATAGTAAAAAATAAGGTTTTAGGACTAAAGAATGTCATGCTTTGACCGATAGGACATACGAGGGAATTTCATGGTAGCTAGTAATTTACATACTCGCCTTATGCTACAACAGTATAAGTTGCAATTGCTTACAGCAAGACGCTTGGCTCGTCATCGTCGCAAGCAATTGCTGGATGTAGGTGAAGAGGCTGCACCTCCCACTGATCCTAAAATACAACGTGCTCGTGTGGTGCATCAAGTTGCACGCGAACTTTACGAAAGTCTTTTGTCCACCGGCTCTGAGAATCCTATGGTTGAAGATATCGTGCAGCAATTGGGTAAGGCTTTGGGCTCAAAAGTTATTTTACAGTATCCGACACCAAGCCCTTTACATGATGAACATTTACGTTTGATGCGTGAATCTAACGGAGAAAAAAAGAGCTTCATCCCTTTGGACGATGATGAAAACCGAGAAGCTTTACACATGTTATGGGAAATTGTATTAAAAACCGTAGATAAGAGCACGGTATAATGGTATAAAATTTAAGCCTGTAGTCGTGGCTTTGCAAAAAAAATTATGAAAAAAATCTGACAAAATCAGTATTATAAATATATACGGAGCAATTATGAATATTCAATCCAAGCCCTTGCACATATATCAAAATTCAGCACATGTTAATGTGCAAAGCAATCAAATTCCGGCAAATGTTCTTGCTGACAATGAAACATACACTCAGGTAAAAAATTCTTCACCTAAAACGGACAGTGTTGATTTTTCTACCGATGCCAGACTTTTGGCTGAAGCTAATCGTGTGGCTATGCAAGGCTCTGAAGGCGATACGTCTCGTGCTGATAAGATCGCTCGCTTAAAGAGTCAAGTGCAGAGCGGCACTTACCAAGCAGATGAAAAAGGCATAGCAGAAGGTTTGGTGCGAGAAGAAAGCCATTTATTTATCATAGTATAATGCATTAAATCACTTTTATGCTTTGTTGGCGAAAAAATCCTCAAAGACCTTTGCGTAAATATACGTGAGGTCTTTTTTATCTTCATGATAAGTATATATTTATTTATGTAATCAGCCAATCAATGTTTTAAGTCTGTGTAATCTTAAATATCTACCGGGTTATTGATTCTATTTTGTAATTTTCCCCCCAAGAAATATTTCAAATTAGAGTGCCTCTTTCACGCTTTCTCGCCTGTTTACCTCCTCATAAAAATACTTGCTTTTTCTGCAAAAACTTCTAAACTTTTTTAATCACT
>CAYJHV010000270.1:0-2909 GCA_964369825.1 uncultured Desulfovibrionaceae bacterium
GTAGTATCATCATCCACATTTTCAGAATTAACCATAACACGAATTTCTCGTCCGGCTTGAATAGCATAAGCCTTCGCCACGCCATCAAAGGAGGTAGCAATGCCTTCAAGCTCTTCCAAGCGTTTCACGTAATTTTCCAAGAGTTCCTTACGTGCTCCCGGTCTTGCTCCGGACAAAGAGTCTGCCGCCTGCACAAGCACAGCCAAAGCAGAAGTTGGACTCACATCTTCATGGTGAGCGGCAATAGCATGAACAATATCTTTATTTTCATTATATTTTTTTGCAATATCAGCACCGATAAGAGCGTGTGAACCTTCAACTTCGTGATCAACAGCTTTACCAATATCATGTAATAAGCCGGCACGTTTTGCTTTTTTTATGTCCATGCCAAGTTCAGCGGCCATCATGCCGCAAAGGGCAGATACCTCTAGGCAATGTTTTAATACATTTTGTGTAAAAGAAGTACGATAGCGCAATTGACCAAGAAGTCGTACAATATCAGGGTGAATACCATGCACTCCGGCATCAAATGTTGCCTGTTCGCCCACTTCACGTACCAGCACATCAAGTTCTTGCTCGCATTTGTGTACAACATCTTCAATGCGTGCAGGATGAATACGTCCGTCTTGAATGAGACGCTCAAGAGCCATACGTGCCACTTGGCGGCGCAGTGGACTGTGTGACGACAAAATAACAGTTTCAGGGGTATCATCAATGATTAAATCAACACCTGTAGCTGTTTCAAGAGCTCTAATATTTCGCCCTTCACGTCCTATAATGCGCCCTTTCATGTCTTCGCTTGGCAAGGTAACTGCCGTCACCGTCTGTTCGCAGACATAGTCACCGGCATAACGCTGAATAGCATTGCACAAAACCTCTTTGGCTTTGCGATCAGCTGTTTCCTTGGCTTCAGTTTCAATGAGTCTAATCATACGAGCAGCTTCATGACGAGTTCTTGCTTCTACTTCTTCAAAAATTCTCGCCCTTGCTTCATCTACCGTAAGCCCCGATATTTCCTGTAAGCACTTTTCTTGTTCATCCACACGAATTTGCAAATATTCCTCAGCTTCAGTCAAAGAACGTTCTTTTTTGGCAAGTTCTTTTTCAATTCCAAGTATATCTCTTTCCCTCGTGCTGGCAAGTTCCAATTTTTCTTCCAAACGCCCGGTCATTTCATCCATTTTTCTTTCACGAGCTTTAAGCTCTCGCTCTCGCTCTTTTAAGTCACCTTCCATTTCACGTTTTTGCTGAAAAAGATCGTCTCGCCCTTGTATGAGCATTTCTTTTTTTTGCGCTTGTGCTTCTTTGCGAGCCTCGTCTATGATGCGCTTTGCAAGCATATTTGCATCGCCAAGCTGCTTTGAGATGAGTTTTTTTTGTGCATACATCCCAAGTCCGAGGCATAAAAAAGAAAATAAAAATACTATGAACCAAGTCATTGTATCCATTATAAATCCTCCTATAAAGACAGGTAATAACCCGTTAAGCATCGAAACATTATACTATGTTAAAAAACAAAGCATTACTGTTTCGTAGCAATAAATACGCTGAAGAGGAGTGAAAAAAAGGAGTAAGGAAAAAAAGAATTTTGACGACAGAAGAAAGAAGCTATAGACATAACTTCTATATATGATTTGTTAATATTATCAGATGTGGGCAAAAAAATTGCCCATAATAAGTAATTAATAAACTAACCAAAGGACAAATAAAAATTAACCAAGACATAGAGATTTATAACTAAATCCCTATGTACGCGTCATAAATTATATTATATTGTTTTTGCGAAACATATTTCTTAATATCTCAAGTTTTGTAACAACAAAAAAACCTCACTAATTGAGTAAACAAAAGCAAGAAACATATCGCTCAACAAAAAACGTCCTAAGCTATCCCCAGAAAGCCGTGTGAAGAAGCTATTGCAGAACCTGATTTCTCAGGGGGGCGCCTTGGCTCTTACGTTAGGCTTCCTCCTTAGTAAGTGGAGGCCTGCACACGGCAAGAATCTTGACTCCCAATTTTAAGCTTGTAAGGTCAGCAACACCTCGACAAACACAAACTCTCCAGGGATAAATATCATACATCAAATCAATTCTTCTATTTTTGCAAGCATCACATTCAGACGTTCATTTGTTTCATCCAATTGTAAATTTGCCTGTAATAAATCGTCGGCAAGCCCCAAGGCCAAGAAAGTCAAGAGCAATTCTTTACTACTCTTGCCTCCATGGGCACTCATCTTTTCATATCTCTCTTCTATAAGCTCTTTAGCTCTATGCACACGTTCTGCGTCAACTCCAGCCTTGAAGACAACGTCAAAACCCAATAAATTTAGCTTATATTCTTGCATAGCAGTAAAAAGTCTTATTCGCTACTATTCATGCGTTCTAGCAGCACATCAATACGCTGCAACACATCATCCTTCACTTGTCTTTCTTGATCAAGTAAGTTTTTAAGTGTTTGATTTTCTTCCTTCACCACATATAGCTGTTCCATTAATTCAGCCACCTGATTTTCATTTTCTTGAAGGATCCGCCTATTATCATCACGTGTTCGCCCAAGATCTTCTAAAAGACGATGCACGTTTTCTTCGAGTAAATTGAGTTTTTCCATGAATTAAAAATAACTCTTTCTTAAAATGTTTGCAAGCTTGATTTTACAAAGAAGTATTCTATTTTTTAAAATTTAGATACTATATATCAATAATTCAATTATTTGCAAAATTATATTTTTCTTGTCAAATTTTTTTGTTTCGCTCTGCCTATACTCAATTCATTGTCAGGTACATCCTTGGTAATAACCGAACCGGCTCCCACCAAAGCATTTCTACCTATGGTGACAGGTGCCACCAAGGCAGTATTTGAACCTATAAAAGCCCCGGCGCCGATGGTAGTTTTTGATTTTTTTTGCCCATC
>CAYJHV010000271.1:0-2908 GCA_964369825.1 uncultured Desulfovibrionaceae bacterium
AACAGTGTGCCGAATCGTATGAAAAGTTACTTTATCAAGTTTGGCTCTACCTTCGTTCAATCCTAATTTTTTAACAGCGTACTTAAAGTAGTGCAAGCTGTCACAGCGCCCGTTATGAAAAAACGGTTTTCCATCATTTCGTATAAATACATTTTGCGTTGCTTCTCCTCTAGGGATAGAGGAAAGCAGATCAACAAGCTCTGAAGATAAATAAACAGTTCTATTATCCTTATTTTTAGTATTTATAAAACATATTGTCCCCTGTTGCAAGTTAACAGCGCTCCAAGTGAGAAAGCAGGCTTCGGAGAGCCTACATCCAGTAAGCATTGCAAATCGTGTAAGTTGCGCTGTTGCAATATCAAGCTTTTCTATACAGGTTAAAAGTTTTTTTGCTTCGTCAGCTGTTAGTATTCTGTTGCGACGATTATCCTTTGGGGCTTGTGCTCCAATTTGTTTTGCAGTTGGTATTTGTACGGCATAGCCTCTGCTCTGAGCGTGGCGCATCAATTGGCGCAAGGTGCCTGCTGTGTATTCTTTAGTCCGTTGTGAGAGATTCTTTTCTGACATGCTTGCTATAAGAGCATCCCAATCAGTTATATAAATATCAATAAGAGCCTTGTGCCCTAAAAGTGGCAATATATATCTATGCATCTGACCTTCTTCTGAGACAAAGGAAGATTCTTTTTTTTGATTTTTACTATACTCTTTGTAGTGATACGTCCAATAATCCTGCAAAGAAATGCGTTGTTGATTTTCAAGAGCAAGTGCTCTTTTTTCCGCTTCTTTAGCAAGTTTAGCATGTTCTCTTTTTTCAGTAAGAGTTGTTGCCCCCTCCCCAAGTCGTGCAGCTTCCTTAAGTTTTATAAGCTCTGCACGAGCACGAGCAAGCGTCCAACCTTCAGAAGCCCAGCCAAGTGCTTCTTGCTTATGTTTACCATCAACCCTGTATCGTAACACAAAATACTGATCTTGCTTAATACCATGTTTACGGGTAGGGTGTATTTTAGCACGAATACCTTCGCCTAATCTTTTCCAAGTAGACACAATGTTCACCGCCTGATTTCGATAATTGCCATATCCCTCGGTCAAAAGTGTGCCACATCTGTGCCACATTTTTTGATGAAATAAAGTGTTTTCAGTGAACCCCAGTGAAACTGAAAACGTAAGATAAGGACTTAGAATTATATATAAACATGTATCCAATGAAGTCAAGTGAAACTGTAGTAAATTAGATATTTTGAGACTTAAAATCCCTCGGCGGCAACGCTGTGCCGGTTCAAGTCCGGCTCCGGGTACCAATTATATTTAAGTTATTAATATATAAACTTAAACAAGAAAACCCTTTAAGATTGTTCAATGGACTTTCTTAAAGGGTTTTCTTGGTGTAATAAAGTCTATTATAATAACTACATAGAATTATTAGAGATAACTACTAAATATAAGCAACAAATCTATCGACATTGTGAACATTAGCTAAAACATATAACCTGTTGTTTTCTTGTGGAACTTTTTATGGTTCTTCCGGTTAAAGAATACTTTTGACAAAAGGAATGGACATGATGTCCAATCGGTTAACGAAAAAAAGACCGAGAAAGGAGCAATCATGTCCACGAGTTTATTATATCATGGTTTTGGTGTTTATGGCTACGATTATGTTTGTACTAAATTTTTTGGGGGTGCTATCTTTATCACCATAAAACCAAAGGACAAGCTTATTCGCTGCTCAGTTTGCGGCAGTTTTAACGTAGTACGCAGAGGATGTATCTTACGCAAGTTGCGCACATTGCCCATTGGCGATAAGTGCGTTTGGCTGCTTGCTGAAACTCCGCGGGTTCAGTGCCGCAAGTGCAAGTGTGTGCGGCAAATAAAAGTTCCTTTAGCCCATGCAAGATATAGTTATACTAAAGCTTTTGAGCAATATGTGCTTGGTTTATGCAAGGTTATGACCCTGCAAGATGTTTCAAAAAAGCTCAAAATTTGCTGGGATTGTGTTAAGGATATTTTTAAAAGGCACCTTAGTAGACGTTATGGAAAACCAAAATTATCGAAATTGCAATACATAGCAATTGATGAGATCTCCGTGCGTAAGGGACACAAATATATAACCTTAGTAATGGATATCGTTACCGGAGCTGTTGTGTTTGTTGGTGATGGTAAAGGGGCTGATGCGCTTATTCCATTTTGGAAACAAGTGCAAAGGGCAAAAGCAAAAATAGTGGCTGTTGCAACTGATATGAGTCCAGCTTATATTTCAAGTGTTTTGGAAAATAGTCCCCAATCCTCACTAGTTTTTGACCATTTTCATGTGGTAAAGCTTATGAACGAAAAATTGACAGAGGTAAGGCGAGGTCTTTATAGGGAACAAAAAGAAATACTTCAAAAAAATGTGCTCAAAGGTTCCAGATGGATACTTTTAAAAAACCCTGAAAACCTTAACAAGGATAAAGGAGAGCAACAAAGATTAGCAGAAGCTTTGGAGATTAACAAACCACTTGCAACTGCCTATTATCTCAAAGAAGAATTACGGCAAATGTGGCAACAACCAGACAAAAAAACTGCAGCTGAGTTTATTGAAGGATGGATTGCTCGTGCAGAACACTCAGCCATCGGCCCCTTGATTAGCATGGCACGCACTATTGCCAGTCATCGATTTGGCATCCTTGCTTGGTATGATCACCCCATCTCATCGGGAGCAATGGAAGGTACTAACAACAAAATAAAAACCATGAAACGAATGGCATATGGCTATAGAGACATGGAGTTTTTCAAACTGAGAATAATGGGGATACATGAAGCGAAGTACGCTCTAACCGGATGAGCCTATTTTTAGTCACGGGCAAAGCGGCTTTGGGTCCGTTATGCGCAAGTTGGAAAAGGACGAGGGCATCGGCTTTGCGCTTGGGCGAGC
>CAYJHV010000272.1:0-2853 GCA_964369825.1 uncultured Desulfovibrionaceae bacterium
AAAATATCATTATTTTTGAATAAAGCAAGCTACTAGTTATTTTTATATCTTAAAGGGCAAAAAATCCAAAACAAACTGTGGGTAAAAATAAGCAAATAGAACGTATAATGGAACGTAATCCTGTGTTATAATGTTTATATTTTCTCGTACAAATAGTGGCATTTACATGAATCTGTTCAAGCAAATCATCAAGGATCTCTTCATATGAATTTTGTATGAAAGTTGTTTTATAATTTTCTAATTTACTTTCTGCTATATCAGCAAAATATGTTCTCAACATTTTTCCACTACATACTACATTGGCAGTAATTGCCAAACTTACGCTATAAACACCGTAAACATAAAAATATAGGCTTAAAAGTATGCATAATGTAAAAATGCTCGCAGGAAAAAGGTTGATACTGGCGATATTTTCAAAAATTCTGAATATCATTGTAACAACACCGCTATTTGCTCCGATGAGGGCAAGTACACCTGAAATAGCAAGTACCATTCCGGATTTTGTATCGCAATTCCCCACAAAACCAATGATTCGTGCTAAAGTATCCTTGGCATCTTGAATTTGATTGGTAATATGTGGGATATTGAGTGATTTACTATTTAGGCTGTCAGTGTTGGAGATGTTCATTAGCAATGATATTAAGCGTCCTGTTTTTT
Source organism: uncultured Desulfovibrionaceae bacterium (assembly GCA_964369825.1). Lineage (GTDB taxonomy): Bacteria > Desulfobacterota > Desulfovibrionia > Desulfovibrionales > Desulfovibrionaceae > CAYJAD01. The sequence goes on from CAYJHV010000272.1 coordinate 658, forward strand.
GTTAATTCTCACTTTATACATGGCGGCTTCTGCATATTTAAATAGTGACTCAAAATCATTACCGTCTTGAGGGTATAAAGCTAAACCAATACTACCTGTCATATTAATACTTTGTAAGCCCGAGACATACTGCTTAGTAAGTATTTTTTCAATGACATTCCTTTTCTCTAAAACAATACTCATGTCAGGCGTATTTTTAAGGAAAACAAGATAATCATCACCGCCTACTCTGCCAATAACATCCCCTTCTCTAAAATTAGCATATAAATCTCGAGCAATTTCTTTTAAGACAGAATCACCAAAAGTTTGCCCAAAGGTTTTATTTATATGGCTAAAGTTATCAATATCAAACAAGAAAAGAGCATGTGTTGATTGTTCTTGGCTTTGAATATATTTTTCTATTAAAACTTGAGTTGTTACTTTATTATAACATTGTGTCAGGTCATCCACTTGAAATAAAGCTGAAAACTTTTTCTGTTCATCAATATCTTGTACTTTGCCTATGGCAGTAAGTGCATTTCCTTCTTTATCCTTAATAATCTTATAGGTTATTCGAAAATAACGAGCCGTTCCGTCAGGAATATAAAAGCGTATTTCAATAGGACTATGTTCGCCTTTTGCCATATTTTCACAAGCGCTCATAAAATCGTCCATATCTTCTTCGTAGACGCGCTTTTGCTTTAAAAATGTGTCGGGAAAGACAAATTTTTCGCCGGGAAGTCCAAGCTCTTCATATCCTTCGCCAAAAAACATCATGGTGCGGTCTTTATAATTAAAAGTCCACAGCCATTCACCGGAAATCTCTAAAAGAGTACTCACCAGCTCTTTGTCTAAAACATCATTATTAAAACCATAATTTTCTCTCCATTCAAGCATGGTTTCGTCAGTATGGCATGAAGTAGTTTCTCTGACAAAGCCTGCAAGTAAGGGCGAATCCTCGTAGCCTTTTATATTAAGCCTTACAAGCGTAACCTCAGCGAAGAATTCTTTTCCGTGTTTAGTTCTGTGTAGCCAAGGAAATTTTAAATACCCTTTTTCATAAGCGGTATTAATATACTTTTGAGCAAGATCCAGAGAATTTTCTCCATTTGGCTGTAATTCCGGTGAAAAAGTATGCACATTTTTTGAATAGTCTTCCTTGGATTCAAGTCCAAAAGTATCCAGAACGCATTGATTACACGCAATGATATTATTTTCATTGTTAAGTAAAGTAACACACATAGGCATAACGTCAATAATTGCAGACATTTCATTATAGCTAAGAGTAATATCGGTGATGAAATTCTTTTTTAAGATGTTTTCAAGTAAGTTTTTATGTATATTTGTGTCATAAACATCCAAAAATTCTTCTATGGGCATGGGGCGATAAAAATAATATCCTTGACCATAGGCACAACCAAATTCGGTAATCATGTCTTTTTGTTCTTTGGTTTCAATACCTTCAGCAACACAAGAAGAAGTACCGAGGTCTCTTATCATCTTAAGAATATTTTTAACAAGTGCTCTATTTTGCGCACTTTGAGTAATATGATCAATAAGTCCTTTATCGATTTTTACTTCACTAAACTCCGTCATGGTGAGCATGAGTAAATTTGAATGTTTGGCACCAAAATCATCAAGGGAAATCTCAAAGCCAGCATTTTTGATTTCCTTGAGTTTTTTATTAAAAAATTCGAAATCCATTTTATCAATACTTTCAGTGATCTCAATTTTAATAAATGGGTGCGGAACATTGTATTTAGCACAAATTTCTATGATTTCATCTAATAAGTTAGGCGAAATAAATGTTACTCTGGAGAAATTTACGGCAATTTTTAAATGTTTATTTTGCCTCATAAGATATTGCAAAAGCTTACAAACTTCCTCAAGCACAAAAAAATCGATATGTCTTATAGTACCTTCATTTTCATAAATGGGCACAAAACGATCCGGCGGTATTTTCATTCCACGATCATCTTGTTTACGAATAAGTGCTTCAGCCGAAGAAATTTCACCGGTAATTAAATTCACCTTGGGCTGCAAATATACAGAATAATAGCCCATGCGCAATTCTTCCAAAATAATCTGTACGGCATTGGGGCGTTTTTGCACAGAATCATTTTTTTGCAAAGCATAGTATTTTTGCTTTTCGGCATACATAATATCGTAAGCTTGACTAATGCCTTTGCGTAAATCTATTTTTTTCTCTTGAAATAT
>CAYJHV010000273.1:0-2833 GCA_964369825.1 uncultured Desulfovibrionaceae bacterium
CTTCAAGTTCGATTTCTTTAGCAACGGTTACGCCGTCCTTGGTGATAACGGGAGCACCGAAGCTCTTTTCGATAACCACATTGCGTCCTTTGGGACCAAGGGTTACTTTTACGGCATTGGCAAGTTTGTCAACACCACGGGATAATTTTTCACGAGCTTTTACATCAAATAAAATTTCTTTAGCAGACATTTTCTATACACTCCTAACAATCGTATATATTTAAATTAAGCAATAACAGCAAGGATATCGTCTTCACGCATCACAAGATATTCGGTGCCGTCGATTTTTACCTCGGTACCGGCATACTTATTGAAAAGCACAGCGTCACCGGCTTTCACATCCATGGCAACACGCTGACCGTTTTCGGCAACTTTGCCGGGACCAACAGCGATAACTTCACCTTTAGATGGTTTTTCTTTGGCTGTATCGGGGATATATAATCCACCGGCTGTTTTTTCTTCACTTTCAAGACGCTTTACAAGTACGCGGTCGTTGAGGGGCTTCAAAGTCATAATTTCTTTTCCTCCAAATAACAAAGATAAATTTTACATCCTTATGCAAAAAATAACATCGTGTAAATATACAATCTACACAATGTGGATGATTTTAAATAAGTTCACCGTATACATCTCGGTGAACGCATATAACTATAATACTCCATGCTAAATTGAAAAGGGGTTAAAGCTAAAAAAATTAAATTTTCTTGCACTTAAATATTTTATTGTTTATTTTCAGCGTATTAGAGATTAAAATATTTTTATAATTATTAACTCACTACGCAATTTATTATGCGGAGTTTTTAAATGTTTAAAGAAAAATTTATTGTTGCATCAAAAATGTTATAAAGGTATCTGCTTGTATTTCTTCTGTAAAATTATGCATTAGCTTGTGTATGGGACTGCTTGCTTGTATTTGAGCATACAAATTTGCATCATAACTTTGCAGGAGACATTGCTGCAATAAGTGAGCGTAAGCACTGTTTATTTCGAACATATTTTTAAATATATTGCCGCAATGAGCGTCTTTGAGAATGATATAGGTGGCAAAAAAATGAAACATGAAATAATCAAAGGGAGCATTTTCTCTTGCCCAATATTCCTCTAAAAATACTTTTATGAGTTTTATGAGTCTGTTATTGCTTTTTGCGTGCATAAACCAATTGGAAAATGCTCTCATATCCAGTTTTCGTGTTTTTTCAGAAAAAATAATTTCCAATGCGGGAAGACTGTTTAAATCGCACCATGGCGGAAATTTAAAAGCGAAAAATTCTTGTTCGAAGATGTTTTGAGGTATTTTGTCGGTCAAAAATACCGTGGCATCAATCCAAGTTCCGCCGTATTTGGCAAGCAGTGCAACTCGTACATAGTCGGTAAAATGAGCGTGGCAAATATAACCTTTGGCGTATTTTTCAAGTATATGTTTGGGAATAGTTATAAAATTATGAATGTTTTTAACATCTAAAATCTTAATCTTCAAATTTCCATGCTCATTTTTTATGCTTTTTAAGCAAGTGCGTACTATTTTTGGAGCATTTTCATGCCCTTGCAACCAACATTGCCACACATAAGGAATGGTAAAGGTGTTTTCATAATTTTCTGTGGCAGATTCAAATAAGTAATCGTATGTGGAAAAATACTCTAAAATATTCATTGTTACCTTACAATAATCTATCATTTACATTATTGACGCATAAAATCTTGGGCATATTTTTGCCAAATAGTACCATAAATTACGTCCGGAGTATTCCAAGGTTTTTGAGGCGAACAATAGTGGATTACTTTGGGTTTTAAAAATGCCTTCATATATTCGGTGTAATCTTTTTGTGATACATACATTTTTAATTCTTTGTTGTCCACGTGGGTTTGCAGATTCCAGCAAGGATTAAGGAATAAAACTTTGTCTTGCATAAGGCTGTTCAGTATGCATTGATCCACGGTACGGGGTCTTTGTACTTCCATAAGCTTTTCAATGCATTTTTGGGTAAAATTACTGTCATAAAGTTGTTGTATGTCAAAAATCAGAAAACCGGAATTGAAATAATTTTGTACATTTTTCAATTTGAGGATTTCATGGGCATAATTTCTGAGTACGGGATCATATTCCACTCTACATTTGAATTTATATTCCAAAACCGCCGCCAAAGGCATATTTTGTAAGTCTATTTGTGTAACACTGTGTATATTTTCCAAAAAAATCAAATCGCAATCAAAATAAATGGCTTTGTCATATTCCATAAATATTTGGGGAATGAAAAATCTATAATAGGCTTCCTTGGTAAAGTGGGCATGGGTAATAAAAATATTTGAGTCTAATTGCGATAAATATTTATTGATATTTACAAAACGTATGAAAAAACTTCTGGATTGCAATGATTGTATGATACGAATATTTTCCTTGGTTAAGTCTGTATACAGCACATACACATCATAATTTTCGTGGGCTAAAGCGTGTTTTTTCATGGAAAAAAGAGCGATGGCAAGATAAATGGCATAGCCATCGTTGGTGGAAAAAACAAAGCAGTTTTTATTATTTTCAAAATATGGTTTCATAAGCATATCTTCATAAATATTGGATGAATAAAGTGATTGTAGTAATATAAATTATAAACACAGGAGTTGGTTGAAATTATTTATGATGTATGCTCCTCTGCTTAGTTTGCCGTTCAATAAAATATCATGGAATTTTTTTGGGGATAGTTTAATAAAGCATATCTTGTGTTTTACGCCTTAAAGCATGTGTGCCGGTATTTGCACTAAATACTATGGGACTTATACCGACACCTTCCCAGCTTGTGCCACTTGGAGCATACAGAGCCTTTGTGGACAGAGTGAG
>CAYJHV010000274.1:0-2827 GCA_964369825.1 uncultured Desulfovibrionaceae bacterium
GGACTTTTGCTAGCGCCAAAAAGTTTTCCCCTCCCCCAGAAAAAAATTTAACTCACAATAACCTGACTGTTTTAATAAAATCTAAGTTTTTGAATAAAGCAAGGCACTAGAGCAATCATGGCTGATTAAATTTAGAGTCAGGATCTATGGTCCATTTATATAATACTTCTCGTAATAAATTAGGATCTATGGGCTTTGTTAAATGATCGTTCATGCCGGCATTGAAGCTTTGCTCCTTATGCACTTGCATGGCATGGGCTGTCATGGCGATAATAGGTATTTGTCTGTGCCCATAACCTTCCAAATCTCTGATATGTTGAGTTGCAGTTAATCCATCCATTATGGGCATTTGAATATCCATCAGTATCACATCAAAAAATTGACGTTTACATGCATTGAGGGCTTCTTGGCCATTTTCGGCCACGACAATATTCATACCAAGTTCTTCCAACAAAGCGATGGCAATTTCTTGATTGATTTCATTGTCTTCTGTCAGTAACACTTTCCGTCCGGATAATTTGTTAAATCTACAACAATCCTCTTCCTTGATCGCAATTTTTTCCGTATTGCCAATATTTAATGCTTTCATGATGGCAGACCAAAGCTGTATTGGTAAAACCGGTTTTGAAATAAAAGAAGCAAAATGATCTGTCCACTCTTCGGTAAAAACATGTGGACTGTAACCGGACGTGAGCACAAGTGCCGGAGTTTTTGAAAGTTCCAAATCCTTAATTTTTAAAGCGCAATCAATACCGGACATACCCGGCATCTTCCAATCAATTATGACCAAAGAATAAGGATTGTGCATGTCTGCTTTTTGAAGTAAAGCACAACCTTCATGGCAAGAATTAACAGCATCCACTTGAAAACTACACATTTCAAGCATTTCCTTAAGTACGGCACAAGCCATAAATGAGTCATCAATAATCAAAATTTTTTCTTTTTTCGCAAGAGCAGTATTAATCCATGATTCTTCACGTCGATGCAACAAACTCACCTCAAAAGAGAAGACCGTCCCCACACCTTCCTCACTGCGTACACTGATATTTCCGCCCATGAGCTCCACAATATTTTTGCTGATGGTAAGTCCAAGCCCCGTACCTCCAAAACGGCGAGTAATTGTCTGTTCTGCTTGTTCAAAAGGACGGAAAATAGCTTTAAGATGATTTTTATCCATACCAATGCCGGTATCCATCACTTCAATTCCAAGGGTACACAAAGTTCCTTTTTTTGCCTTCAAAGCCATGCGTAAAACAATATGTCCTTGTTGCGTAAACTTGATGGCATTGCTGAAAAGGTTTGTGAGCACTTGCCCAAGGCGTATTGCATCTCCCACAAAAATAGTTGGCAAACGAGGATCTATATTAAATAAAAATTCTATAGGTTTATCGCTGGCAAGGGAAGAAACGGTGCTAGAAATATTTTCCAAAAGTTTTGACATATTAAAGGGTGCATGTTCAAGCTCAAGTTTACCGGCTTCAATTTTTGAAATATCCAGCACATCGTTAATAACATTGAGGAGACTTTCTCCGGCATTGCGAATATTTTCAAGATAATGACGAATACCATTATCATTTGTAAGCTGCAAACACAAATAGCTCATGCCCATAATGGCATTCATGGGAGTGCGGATTTCGTGGCTGATATTGGCAAAGAAAATATTTTTTGCATGTCTTGCGTCGTCGGCAAGTACCAGTGCTTCATGTAATTGGGCTTGACGCTCGGCAAGTTTTTTGATGATTTGCTTTTCAGCACTCAAATCACGCAAAAATGCCATATAAATTTCTTGATCGTAGGCTTTGGTAAGGGTAAGCGTTACATCACAAGGTACCGCTTCGCCTTTGGCACATTTATGCATCCATTCAAAGTTACAACGTCCCTTACTCTTGGTTTCAACGAAAATTTCTTTTATTTTTTCAGAACTTTCTGTTCCGCACGGTTGATATTTTGGGGAAAATACTTCAAAGTTTTTAGCAAGAAAATCTACACTTTTTGCACCTAAAAGCTGGAGAAATTTTGGGTTACAATCTAAAAGATTGAATTTCAAATCCCAAAGCGCAATACCCACAGGCGTGGCATCAAACATGGTTTGCATATATTGATACGAACGTTGTAAAGAACTTTCCACTCGTTCCACAGCATGTAAAACCATTTGATATCCTTCAACTCCATAATACGTAGATAATGAAGGCTGAAAAGCCTTACTTACAGCTCGCACAGGAACGACACCCAAGAGTGGATGCTTCCATAAATATTCAATTTCATATGTTTTATTTGCGTTTTTAGAAACTTGTTCGGTTGTTTTTTGCAAATGTTTGCGCTCAGCGTCAAGAACTCGTTCATCCCAAAAAGCAAAGGTTTCTTCGGCAGAAGTATTGTCTGGAAATCCCATGGATTGCTTAAGGTTTTCATCTACGAACAGTTGAGGCTTCCCACTTTCTTTATCCACAAGAAGTCGCCAAAAGCCCACCTGTGAGGCTTGCAATGTGTCTTGTATCCAATCTTGCGTAATGTTAGCCTGTAACTCAGCTTCAAAGTCTTTAGCCATGTATATTTCCTTTTGGATGTTTGACAAATATTGAGAAAAACCAAGGATAAGCTCATTTGAATACTACAAAAGTACATTAAAACATTTTTTTAAAATTGAAAAGAATTATTTTTTTTAAAAAATCTGCTGACACGCTAAACATATTTCATAAATATTCATAGAATAAAGTCTGTAAGACCTCATCTGTGCAATGCATTGTGCAGGGGGCTTAACTTTCACCTCTCTTAGAGCAATTTAACTTTGAAAATTTCATTTTCAAAGTTTTAAGACACGCTCACT
>CAYJHV010000275.1:0-1610 GCA_964369825.1 uncultured Desulfovibrionaceae bacterium
GGCGGACGCTTGCTCACGCAAGCTTCAGAGCATTTTAATGTTAAAACGCTCTAAAATGCAGGTTTTGCCGGTAATACGCTTTGCTTTAACGCATCTTCCAAATCATTTGTGGTATAAATATCTCTGATAACAATAGGAGAATGCGCTTGCGCACCTTTTTGGAAAATAGCGGTAAATGGTATGCTTTTACTGCCAAGAGCGTGCAGTAAAGCTTCTCCTTCAGCGTTATCTCTGGTAAAATCAACACGCACAAAAGTTAAATCGTATTCTTTATGCCATTTTTGTAGATTTTCATCAGTAAGTACAGTTTTTTCCACAAATTTGCAATTAGGGCACCAATCAGCAGTAAATTCTACCAACATGCTTTTTTTTCCAAGATTGGCAGTAAATTCTTCTGCTGTAAAATTTTGCCATTTAATTTCTGATATTTGTGGCTTTTGAATACCATAAATGACGGATAAAAACATACTGATAAACAACATACCCGCAAAAAGATGGCGTCGCCAAGTGGGTGCGCTAAGACTACCGAAATGCCCAAAAAGCCAAGCAAAAAAAGCTACTGCCAACAATGTTGCCAATATACCGGTATGCGTATATGCCGGCAAAATGGAAAATATATAAATGGCTGTTCCTAAAAGGAAAAAAGCTACAATTTTTTCCAACACTCCCATCCAAGCACCGGGTTTTGGCAAAAAACGAACGCTTTGTGGACGTATTGCAAAAATAAGATAGGGCAAACTCATGCCAAAACCTACGGTTGTTATAATAAGTACTATCATATGCAATGGTTGTAGCAAGGCAAAGCTGAGGACTCCCCCCAATAACGGACCACTGCATGGCGTTGCCAAAAGTGTTGCTACCATACCGGTTATGAATGCTTGACGGCGTGGTGAGCCAGTACTTGAGCTTTTTAAATCCATAATGGGCAGGGTGAAGACACCTAAAAGAGAGAGGGAAAGGGCAAAAATTATCACCAGCATAGACGCCACAAAGTAGAGATTTTGAAATAATTCACCCCACATCAATTTTGCTGATCCTAAAATAAGTGCGAGAATGAAAAATTGAGCTATGATACCTGCAGCAAAATAAAGATTATGGGTTCGAAAAGCTTGTACACGTTCTTCTTCATTTTCTGAACGGAGAAGGGAATGCATTTTTAAGGTTAAAACAGGTAAGACGCATGGCATAAGATTTAGAATAAATCCTGCCAGTAAGCCCAATAAAATTGCTTTACCAAGTCCGGACACTTCAAGACTTTCAGCAAAGGGTAGGGGGCTAAAGTTCCAAGAATATACTTTCTCTTTTTGTGCGTCGCCGCTTTCTTTTGTTCTCTCAGAATCGTTAAGATTAACAATATCTTTATTAGCTTGCAATGTCTCAAGTTTTTTTGATAAATCAGTCTGATTGGTTGTCACTTGTTCGTTGCTCATGGATGGTTCTTTTGCCACCAGCTCAGCATTAACATTTCCAAGTTCTTTAGCTTTATTGTATAATGCAATATAATTTTTATCGTGAGATAAAGAAGGTATTGTTTTAGGAACAGTTAAGGTTAAAGGAATGCGTACCGGTAAGCAATGTTCTTTGGAACACAAAAGCATGGTAAGTTCTGC
>CAYJHV010000275.1:1710-2821 GCA_964369825.1 uncultured Desulfovibrionaceae bacterium
CATATGCTTGCAATGAATGTAAGCAAAGTGAGGATGATTTTTTTCATATTTTATCCAAAAATTATGTTTTTTCGGTTAGTGACTCATAGGCTTTGGTTCAAAACGCTCATTCATGAAAAGAATTAATCTACATTTCCTTGTATTAAAATTTTCAAAGCCTTGCACAATTTTTCATGTTCATGAGGAAAACGAACAGCAACACGATACCATGTTTTGTCTTCAAGACCATAGTAATTGGAACAATCACGAATGGCTATGCCATATTTTTTTAGTAAAAGCCTTGGGAAATCTTGTGGAACTTGTTCATGTCGAAAAAGAATATAGTTGGCAACAGACGGAAAAAGTAGTATATTTTTAATGTCTTGTAATTTATCTATTAAGTCTTGGCGTCTTATATTATTCTCTTGCCTTGTTTTAGAAATAAAATCTGACCTATCCTCGAAAATTGCCAACGCTGTGTGTATGGCAAAACAATTGACCGTCCATGCCGGTAAAATTTTGCGTATTTCATTGGCAAGGTCAGCCTGCGTCACCAAAAAACCAACACGTATGCCGGCAATGGCATAGAATTTTGTAAAAGATCTCAGAATTATAACATTTTTAGGTAAATGAGGTACAAGCGAAACAGATTTTTCGTCATCCACATACTCAATGAAGGCTTCATCAATAACCCACACAAGGTCAGGGCGTAGACGAATAAAGGAAAGCATACTTTTTTGTGGATAAAAACTTCCGGAGGGATTGGCAGGGTTTGCCATAAATATAAGGCTATTTTGCGGTAATTCAAACAATTTATCCAAAAACGCACCTTCAGTAAAAGCCGGTACTCCGCCCCAAAAGTGAATAATCTTTAAACCCTCATTTTGACAAGCAAGCGCATATTCGCTAAAAGCCGGCTCCACAATATAAACTTCTATTTTTCCTTGTTTTGCAAAAAATCTTGCCAATGTATGGATAAGCTCATTGCTTCCATTGCCAAAAACAAAACAATCGGCTGCGTGCTGATAAAATTTAGCAGCCGCAAGGCAAGCTTCTTCCGCATGGGGCGAAGGGTATAAATGCATGTTGCACATGCTTTTTTGCAAAGTTGATCTTAAAAAGTCAGCTGTTC
>CAYJHV010000276.1:0-2787 GCA_964369825.1 uncultured Desulfovibrionaceae bacterium
ATAAAAATGCCGAAAAAGTGCATCCATACCCTTATTTTCGGCATTTTTATTTGTACAACTTAACTAAAAAATTGTTTAATTTTAGATTGTTATTATGTTTTCCAGTGACGACTACTTAACTTCTTGTAAATCCAAAAGTTTTGATGCAAAATTTCTCTGATTATTCATATCATTTTGGAAACCGGTTTCGTCGGCCATGGTAAAGCGTTTGATGGCAGGAGTTTGGCTTGTTGCCTGATACAGCCAATAGGCTTCAACTTTTAAAGCGTCTACCATGGCAAGGTCTTGAGAAGCGTAGACAGTTTTTTTGCAAGAATTGATGGATTCTGCCGGGAAACGAGCAATTCTTTCAGCAAGAGCCTGTACATATGGCCCAATGGCATCAGGATCAAGAGCTTTGTTGATGGTACCGATGCGCTCTGCTTCGTCGGCATCAAAATCCTCCGCTCCCAAAATAACCTGCAAGGCCCTGCCAAGTCCGGTTTGTCTTGCCATACGTGAAGCACCGCCTCCGCAAGGCAAAATACCCATACCCACTTCCATTTGCATAAATACAGCTTTACCTCGAGCGGCAAAACGCATATCGCAAGCAAGAGCAAATTCATGGCCGCCGCCTCTGGCAAAACCTTCAATTTTCGCAATGGTTGCTTGTGGCAAGTTCGCAATGCGGTTTAAAACACTTTGTAAATATAGCAACTCGACTTTTTCGCAAGGAACAGCTTCGGTGGACATATCTTTCAAAAAATGTACGTCGGCATGTGCCACAAAGATGTCAGGATTAGCAGATTGAAAGATTACCACTTTTATGTTTTTATCATTTTCAAGCCACTCAGCCAGCTTGTTTAAGTCATCAAGCATGGCCATATCTTGAATATTTACCGGAGGATTGTCAAAGCTTACGCATAAGATGCCTCTTGCCTCAGTCATGGTGAAGGTTTTGAAATTGTCAGGTTGCATACATTTCTCCTAAAATTATAAAGTGTTAGCAGTTAAAATTAGTTGCCGATACAAACATTATCAAAAATAAATTATTATGCAATATGTTAAATATTTAAAAAATATGAACTTCTTGACTTAAATATTTTAAGGATTATGGGTATTGCCGATTTTTAAAAATAAAAAAAATTAAAAATTTTAAATGCATATAAGAATACATTCATTAAAGGCATGATAAATGAGCAACTTAGATTGCAGGTGGTGTAAACTAACACTTTGGCACAATATATGCTTTACTCTTTGAAAATGAAACGGCAGGAAAAATTTTCCTGTTTTCACCCATGAAATACGGAGAAAGCTTATGATGAGTGCGCTCTTTATCGGTGCTACCGGCATGAAAAGCCTGTCTGAAGGGATGAATGTTATTACCAATAATTTATCCAATGTCAGTACCATTGGCTACAAACAACAAGATATACAATTTTCGGATTTAATTTATCAAACTCAAGGTAATATGGGAGAAGCTTGGGAGGCGCAGGAAGATTCCAAGGTTGCCATTGGTCAAATGGGTATGGGTGTGCAGGTGGACTCGGTACGCACTATTTTTACCCAAGGTCACCTTGAGCTTGGTAGCTCTGTTACGGATCTTGCGTTGAACGGTAAAGGCTTTTTCCAAGTCATGAATGATGACGGCAACCTTTTTTATACCCGTGCCGGAAACTTTCGTGTAAATGAAGATGGTTATTTGCAACTTCCGTCCAACGAAACGCTTATGGGCTTTCCCATTGACCAAGAAGGCGATGTCGGCTCCATTGAACCCATAAATTTATTGGGCTTTGAAACTATGGAGGCAAAAGCTACCACCGAACTTTCACTGGGATTTAATTTTGGGGATATTACTGATTCCGGCTCCAATGCCACAGATCCATATTTTACCCTTGCACAAAGCTATAATGGTGCCAATACACCGCCTCTTGCTGAGGATAGTTATAGTTATGGTCATAATTTAACCATTATTAATGCAGCAGGTGAAACTCAAAAACTCACACTTTATGTGGATGGAACGCCGGATGTGGAAGGTTCTACCAATACCATAATGGAATTTCTCATTGCTGCTCCTGACAGTATCGTAGAAACTGATACCACCGACCCCGACGGTACTACAAAAACCAAAGGACAAGCATTATTAACCGGTACCCTTACTTTTGATTCATCAGGTGAGCTCATTGATATGACGGCATTTTCGCCAACAGGTGACACCACAGATTTGGCAAACTGGGTACCGTCAGCTTTTGTGGATGGAAGACCCACTTTTAACCTTAATGGTCAAGAAATAGCCTTTGATTTTGGACTTATTGCCGGTGGTGAGATGGAAAATCTTCCTGCTTCTGCAGCAGACGTGGGAACAGACCCGCTTTTACTTGGCAGTATGGGAAGCGATATCATCAGCGACTTTGATGTAACTACTGCTGTTTCCGGATCTAACGCTTTGTATACTGCGGATCAAGACGGTTACGAAGAAGGTTACTTAACCAGCATTTATATCGAAGAAGATGGTACCATTTTGGGTAATTATAGCAATGGACACAGTGAAGATTTGTATCAAATTCCTGTGGCACGTTTTACCAGCGAAGATGGCTTAAGGCGTGAGGGAGGAAACTTATATTCTTACACCGAAGAAGCCGGAGCCATGACCCTTGGCGTTGCCGGTACGGAAAATTATGCCACCATGCACGCCAACTATACTGAGGGTTCGAATGTGGATATGTCCGCAGAAATGGTGGATATGATAGTAACTCAGCGAGGCTTTCAAAGTAACAGTAAAGTTGTAACTACAGCCGATGAAATGCT
>CAYJHV010000277.1:0-2778 GCA_964369825.1 uncultured Desulfovibrionaceae bacterium
TTACGTTTCCTAAAAAATTATCCTTCTCCCAATACAGTCTGTTCAAAATCTGCCAATACATTCATATAATTGATGTAGGCATCATAAGGCGAACCATAGGGATTGAAGTATTTGTGCACATCGCCGTCTGAAAACCACTTGGTACACATATAATAAAAATGGTCAGAGGTTTGCAAACGACGCCATGTTTTAATCAATGCAGGGTCCTCTTTCTTTTCCACAGCTTCTTGTAAACGATACAAAGCTTCGATGGCATCATGCTGCATTTGATTGCCAAGCCATGCCGTCAAATCTCTTTCGGCATCGGCCCAAGAAATTTCCAACGGAATATCCAATTTCGCCATGGGAGAAATTTTCTCAACCGCCTCTGAAGGTGTTATGAAACTAAAGTTTGGATTTGCCAAAATCTTTGCGGGCATGGCTTTCATGAATTCAAAAATCCCCGTTTCTGCCCATTGATGCTCGCCAAAAGTTTCATAATCCATAAATAAGTTAATAATTTCACCTTTTAAGCCTGCGGTATGTATCCAATTGGCATATTTATCGGCAGTGAGCGGAAACTCAGGCCAGCCTTGATTGGAAAAACGGAAAGCAATGTCATCGGAAAGGCTGTAATTTTTCAAAAGCAATTTCAAAGAAAGACAATTGGAGGGTTGATACACAACATTTGGACTGCGCCAGCCAAGCACACGGTCAGCTCCTTCTGCCAAAATGGCTTTGTAGCCCAAATCCTCAACGATTTTTGCAATACGATTGCTGTAAATAAGCTCTGTATTACGGAAAATTTGTGGTTTTACATTGAAATGACGTTCAATCATTTCCTCATGCATTTTCACTTGTGCCTTAAATTCTTCTTCGGAATAAAGCACAGAAAGAGAGTGCGCATAGGTTTCCGCAAGCAATTCCACACAACCTGTGGCCACCAAATCTTTGAAAGACTGTAAAACCTCCGGCGCCCATTGCTCAAATTGCTCCATGACCACACCGGACAAAGAAAATGCTATTTTGAATTTTCCCTTGTGTTTATTAATTAAATCCAAGAGTAATTTGTTGGTTGGCAAATAACATTTGTGTGCAACTTTAAGTAAAATTTCTCTGTTGGCTTTGTCATCTTCGTAAAAATGATTTTGCCCCAAATCAAAGACAGTGTAATGACGTAAACGATAAGGCTGATGTACCTGAAAATAAAAGCATATTGCTGACATAAAATTCTTCCCAAATAAAATTTAAGCTTTTTCGAGACAATGCTCATATACATTAATAAGTTTGTTGGCCGCATTTTCCCAGCGAATATGCTGCAATTCTTCACGGCATTGTTTGACCATTTCGCTCGCAAGCTTTGGATATTTGAGTACGGCACAAATTTTATTGGCCATATCTCGTACATCCCAAAAATCCACTTTCAATGCATTTTGTACCACTTCTGCCACGCCGGATTGCCTTGAAATAAGTACCGGCGTATCGTAGGACATGGCCTCCAAGGGAGCGATACCAAAAGGTTCGGAAACACTTGGCATAACGTATAAATCACTCATGGCATACATGCGATCCACATCTTCGCCACGCAAAAAGCCGGTAAAATGAAAACGGCTGCCCATGCGCATTTGTGCCACCATATGAATCATACGTGAAAGCATATCACCGCTGCCTGCCATAATAAAACGCACATTGGGCATACGAGAAAGCACAAGTCTTGCCGCTTCCACAAAATATTCCGGACCTTTTTGAAAGGTAATACGCCCCATGAACAAAACATATTTTGTTTTTTCATCATGAGTGGGAATATTTAAGTTAAAGCGAGACTCTTCCTGAGTAACCGCATTATGTACCACCACAATCTTATCGGCATTGACACCGTAAAGTTGTACAATACGTGCTTTTGTATAATGACTCACTGCCACGATAACATCGGCAGCTTCCACACCTGCTCTTTCGATGGTAGAAACCTCAGTGTTCAGATGCACACCGCTTCTATCACTTTCAAGGGCATGTACATGTAAAATCAACGGTTTTTTCGTCAAATGCTTAAGCACAATGGCCGCAGGGCAAGTCATCCATTCATGGGCATGAATCACGTCAAAACTTTCATTTTGAAAAGCCAACATGCTTTGGCTGTAACGAAACACTTCTTGCATCAGACCTTTGCCATAGCCGCCGTGCAAAGAAAGTACCGTTTCTCCTTCGTGGCTATGGGTTTGAGTTTTTTTAATAACTTCTGTTATCGCTACTTGAGTTTGCTCCGAAAGCATCTCCTTGGCATAATGCATAAAAGCCAAAGGATCGGCTCCGGGATCATACATGTATGATGATTTACTGTAACTTTCTTGCACAGTGCTATAGCTTTGATCCGTAGCATAAGCATGTAATAAAGATTTTACGGGATGTATGCGTAAATACTTTTCCCAGACTTCATGAACCACATTTTCAGGCGATACGCCCTGTTTTTCCTGTCTTTCCTGTTTTTCAACAACATTTCCAAAAGTTTGAGGGCTTAGGCTGTTATAAAATGAATGAATATCATAAGATGCATTCCAATGAATTCTTGTTCCCGAAGCCTCTTTTATGGTTACTTTATGGGGAGTTGACTCAGCCTGCTTTTCGCCCATACGTGGCAAAACAAAGAGCACTTCCACTTCCTTTTCGGCCAAGGCTCGTGTTATGCCATAACATGCCGTCCCAAGTCCTCCGCTCATATAGGGTGGAAATTCCCACCCCAACATAAAAACTCGCATATTTTCTCTCTAATATCTTGTAGCCCGTAAAAAGGTTAATAAATGT
>CAYJHV010000278.1:0-2776 GCA_964369825.1 uncultured Desulfovibrionaceae bacterium
TAAGAAAATAAGTCCTCACATGGCTTTTGGCAAGAAGAACACCATAAAAAAGTAGCTTGCTCTTTTTTATGGCGTTCTTAACGGTTTAGACTTCTTCAACGGTGATGGCGTCAAATTCGCATACTTCTACGCAAGATTCACAGCCAAGACATTCTTCTTCGTTCACAACGCTTGATTTAGCGTCTTTCAATTCATAAACTTCTACTGGGCAAATGTCTACACATTCGCCACAGCCTGTACATTTGTCATTGTCAACTACTACATTCCAGCTCATAATTTTTCTCCATTTTTTTTGCAAATCAGTTTGCAAGCCATACACCATGTATGAATACGCTTTTGCCATAGCAAGATGCTCTCTTGTAATTGAAGAGATAGCTTTAGCCTTTATGCCTGTCAAGAAAATAAATGCATCAAATGGCAAACGTCCACGTCATTCTGATTGTATTAATGGTAATTGTTAGTAATAGTTATATTACAAACTTTTTCCTTTTATTACTTTTGTGCGCTTTTGGTGTCTTCATCTTTTTCCTGCTCGCATCGTCAAAAAAACTTTTGCAAACTCACGTACTTGAGTACGCTCAAGTTTACAAAAGCTTTTTTTCCTTGCGAGCAGAAAAAATCTTACAAGCCGCTCAAAATCGCACAAAAACCAGCAGCCCGTACCTTTTGAAAATCTGCTGGCGCAGATTTTCAAAAGCCGGGCCTTTGGCAAAGTAATTTTTGTTCATCGTAAGCTATGGTTAAAATAAACTTTTTAATCTCTAAAAGAACTCAAATCACTCAGAGAACTTTATATCTTAATGAGAGCTGTTAACACAATCACAATCACGTGCAAACGTCCCACGTGATTGTAATTTCAGATTTTTCTGGGGAAAAATTTGCTAGCGCAAAAAGCATCCCCCAGAAAATATTATACTAAAATCAATCCTCTAAATCACAATAAAAGTCGTGCATAATAACGTCTTCCGTTTCGTTCAACGTGTATAAGCACTTGTCTTGCCATGCGATGGGTACGGAAAATATGCAAAAAGTCTTGCATATTTTTGGTTGCCACATTGCCTATGCCAATAATTTTATCGCCGGTTTTGAACATGTTGGCGGGGCCGTTGGTATTCACACTTTGCACATAGATGGCACTGCGTCCTTCGCCGATATTAAAGCCCCATTGTTCAAATAAAAGTTTCAATGCCGCAGAATCGGAAAAATCTTCGGGCACAAGGTTAAGGGTAAGCATTTTTTCTTGACGCCAAATTTGCAATTCCATGCTTTTCCCCGGAGTATGATTGCGTAATACCTGTAAGAAATCCTGTCTGTCTCGGATGTCGGTATTATCTATGCGTAAAATCACATCTCCGAGTAGGATGCCACCTTGAGCTGCCGGACTGCCTTTGGCAACGGAAGTAACGAAGAGCCCACCGGCTTTTCTTAAATTCAAAGCCATGGCAATGCGTTGGTCCACATCTTGACCATGTATACCAAGCCAAAGGGGGCTAAGGGTACCTTTATTAATAATACCTTGCATCACTCGTTCTGCTTTACCAATGGGAATGGCAAAGCCAATGCCTTGGGCTCTGGAGTCAATAACCGTATTAATACCGATAAGTTCTCCTAAAATATTGAGGAGCGGGCCTCCGCTGTTGCCGGGATTAATGGCGGCATCGGTTTGAATAAGATCCGTAAAAATGCCGTCATTACTGCGTATACTGCGCCCGGTGGCAGAAATAACTCCTGTTGTGACCGTATGTGAAAAACCAAAGGGATTACCGATGGCAATGACGGTTTCGCCCGGCATAATATCGTTGTCTTTGCCAAGGCGCACCGAAGGCAAATTGCTTGCACCTTGAATTTGAAGCACGGCAAGGTCAAAGTCCGGTTCGGCACCCACCACACGGGCTTCAAATTCACGTCCATCCAAAAGGTTGACTCGTACAACTTCTCCGCCGGCAATAACATGCGCATTGGTGAGCACAAGTCCGTTTTTGCCGTCCACAATGACACCGGAACCTAAACTTGTGCGTGTTCTGTTTCTATATCTGTCCGGCATTCTAAATCTTGGACCAAAGAAAAATTCTTCAAAGGAATGATTAAAACGCTGCTTTACTTCCCTTGTGCTGGTAATATTTACCACCGCCGGCGCAACTGCGGTAACGGCTTTGACCACCGGCGTTTCTCGTAAAGATTTTTGAGCGCCGGCTATTTCCTGTCCAAAGCAGAAAAAAAGCAGGCAGCAATATAAAGGTATGTATTTCATGATTACTCCCAAATTAAAAGTGGCGTAGATGTATTAAACACCTACGCCACTTAATAAACATCAAATGAATATTGTCAATTATTCATCGTAAGGATTGTGTTCAATGTGGTCGGGAATGATTACCATTTTTAACAAAAGTGGCTTCAAGAAAGACCATCTGAAGCTTGGGTTCTTGTGGTCTTCAAATTCTTCCACCATATCACGCACGGCATCCCAGCAGTTATGGCAGGGGCAAATGACCAAGGAGGCACCTGTTGCCTTAATTTGTGCAAGTTTTGGCTTCAAAGCAATATTACGTTGCTTACGATACAAACCAACACCGTTAAAGCCGCCGCCGCCGCCGCAACAATAGTTATGGTCGCCGGGTTCGCTCATTTCACGGAAAACGCCTGGCATGGTAATATAGCTTATGATTTCACGAGTATATTTGCCAAGACCGTGGTTACGCACATAGTTACAAGAATCTTGCAAGGTGCAAATTTCATTGATGCGTTTGTCAGGATCAATTTTTAATTTTCCATTACG
>CAYJHV010000279.1:0-2771 GCA_964369825.1 uncultured Desulfovibrionaceae bacterium
ATTTGCGTCTCCATTTGCCTATTTTATACACTAAACGAAAAAAAACTGCAAGTTTGTCATGTGAAGCTTTTTTTCGTAGAAAAAAAGCGGAAAGCGCGTTTTGAAGGGGGTCTGGGGGAAACTTTTTGGCGCTAGCAAAATTTCCCCCAGAAAAATTTGAATATAGAATACATAGGATTTTTAAACTCAGTCATTTAAAAAAATATTGCCTTTTAATGAAAAAAAAGTTAACCCTCAAACGTAATGAGGAAATATTAGGTTGTCTGGAGATTTAGTTTGAAGATATTATACAAGATTTTGTTACCGGTACTATTGGCAACAGCTATCGGTTTATTTATTTCGACCAACTATACTTATCAAATGAGTATGGAAACACTTAAGGAAACAAATATTTCAAGGCAAAAAATGGCCATAGCCAATGCCTTGGTGGAATTAAAAGCCGGTTTGGATTTCAATATTCTAAATGCCATTTCCCTTGCGCAAACCGGTATTTTACAGCCTTATCTTTCTGATGATCCCCAAGAACGCCAAAAATTTGCCCCTGATGCTCACAGTCGTATTGTCAATATGACAAATACTTATTTTTATGTGATGATTGGTATAATTGCTCCCGATGGGACTGTGTTAGACCACACGGAACAAGATTTCATAGGTAAAAATTTCAAAGACCTGACCTTTTTTCAAAAAGCCATGCAAGGCAAGGTTTCCATTGGTTTGCCCTATAAATATAAGGATATGGTAGTTTATGCTGTGGCATCTCCCGTCCATGATTTAAAGACCAATAAAATTATCGGGGTTGTTTTTAACGTTTCCAAGCTTACCGATACCATGAGTGAAAGGATGCATCTTGGCGACGAGGGCTATTTGTATGTGGTAGACCAAAAAGGAACTGTATTTATCCATAAAGATACTTCTCGGATTCTCACGAAAAAATTGTCGGATTTTGCTTGGGGACGTGAAATACTCAGCAAAGGGATGGGAAGTATAACCTATGAAGAAAATGGGCGAAAAAAGCTTGCTTACTATGATACTTTGCCGGAAGCCGGTTGGACGGCGGTAGCTCTTACCGACTTGCAAGAACTTGAAGCTCCGGGCATTGAGATACGCAATAATGCTACCATTATTGCCATAGTCATTCTTTTGGTACTCACATATATCATTTATCTTTATGTAAAAAATATTGTAGACGCCTTGCTTAAGGCTGTGCGTTATGCAGAACAAGTGGCTATGGGTGTTTTGGATAAAGATTTAAATCTTGGCATGTCTGAACAAAGCTTTTTTCTACGTTGTAAAAGAAGTTTTGCCAATGGCGTTCGCAAACTTTTTGGTAAAAGAGAAAAGGAGCATCAGTCAGAAAAGATTTACGGGCTTAACCAGCTTAGTCGAGATGACGAATTAGGTATTTTATATCAGGCACTGCAAGAAATGGTGCTTGCCATGCGCAATATGGTAAAAAAAGCGGACGATTCCAATCGTATGAAAAGTAATTTTCTTGCCAATATGAGTCATGAAATCCGCACACCTCTCAATGCAGTCATTGGGCTTGCGCATCTTTGTCTTGAAAGTAAGGATGACGAAGAGAAAAAACGTGATTATATTCAAAAAATTCAAATGGCCGGTAAAAGTTTGCTCGGTATTATCAACAATGTGCTTGATACCTCAAAAATTGAAGCAGGTATGTTTGAATTGGAGGCTGTGCATTTTTCCCTACGTGAAGTGGGAAATAATGTGCTCACCATCTATAATGACAGTGCTAAAAATAAAAACCTCACCTTAACTTTTACCTATGATGAAAATTTGAGTAATTATTTCATTGGCGACCCCACGCGTATAGGACAGATTCTCAATAATTTAGTGGGAAATGCCATTAAATTCACTGAAAAAGGTGGAGTAGATATTTTTTGTAAACCTGCACAAATTCAACCGGATGCAGAAGATACAAATATTCCTGAAGGGGCGATGCCCATTTGTATAGAAGTAAGTGATACAGGCATAGGATTTTCCAAAGAACAGGAAAAACTTCTGTTTAAGCCTTTCTCTCAGGCAGATAATTCCATCACTCGTCGCTTTGGCGGTACCGGACTTGGACTTACCATCAGCAAGCAAATTGTTGAGCTCATGAACGGTGTTATGCAGGTGAAAAGTGAAGAAGGTGTGGGTACAACCTTTACTTTGATAATTTATCTTTTACCTGACAAAAATTCAGAAAATGTGCTGAGTATTGAAAGTGACGTACATGAATTAAAATTAAAGGGCAAACATATTTTAGTTGTTGAAGATAATATGATTAACCAGCTACTTATGGAAGAACTTTTAAAAACTACCGAAGCTGAAATCAGTATTGCCGATAATGGGCAAATTGCCGTGGACATGGTTGATAGTACCCATTTTGATATTATTCTTATGGATATGCAGATGCCGGTGATGGACGGTATACAGGCTACCGGTATTATAAGGCAAAAA
The DNA here is from genome assembly GCA_964369825.1 of uncultured Desulfovibrionaceae bacterium. GTDB lineage: Bacteria > Desulfobacterota > Desulfovibrionia > Desulfovibrionales > Desulfovibrionaceae > CAYJAD01. The sequence goes on from CAYJHV010000279.1 coordinate 2,464, forward strand.
TACGATGCCGATACTTTGCCAATTATTGCAGTTACAGCCAATGCCATGAAAGAGGATAAAGAAAAAGGCATTGAAATGGGGCTGAATGATTATCTTACCAAGCCCATTGACCCAAAAAGTTTAATGATGACTTTAAAGCAATGGATTGGTAAAGACCTCAATAAAAATATTTAAAGATTACTTTGAATACAGGTTATTTTAATTTATAATTTTTTCTGGGGGAAAATTTGCTAGCGCCAAAAATTTTCCCCCAGAAAAAATTATTATCAAATTATAATTACGTAGAAAAAATCTTTGTCAAACAAATA
>CAYJHV010000280.1:0-2761 GCA_964369825.1 uncultured Desulfovibrionaceae bacterium
TGGAGAACATTATGAAAAACAAAAAAATTATTGGTCTTATGGTGATGGCATTATTATTTGCAAGCGGTAATTCTTTTATGGCTCATGCGGACAACAGCAGCGCAAGCGGCTTTAACGGTCCATCAAGCACGCGTGGTGGCTTTAGCGGTCCGGGGCCTCAAATAATGACGATTAAAGAAGCATCGCAGCAAGCAGACGATACGTGGGTTACCCTGAAAGGCAACATCATCCATCATGGCGGCGATGAAAAATATACTTTTAGAGATGCTAGTGGTCAGGGTATCGTGGAAATAGAGGACGATGCGTGGGCTGGACAACACATCGTGCCCACTGATACTGTAGAGCTTATCACCAAGGTGGATAAGGATTGGGGGCACGTCGAACTTGAAGTGGAAAACATACGCAAGGTACAATAGTCATAACCATGTCCGTTACCAAGCTAAAATCACCGTTAGCACCTCGTGACAGCGCTGATTTTGCTTGGTAACAATCTTATTTAATATGCGCATATTACTTATAGAAGATGATACCATTATTGGCGACGGTCTTGTTGTTGCTCTTGGCAAACAAGGTATTACAGTGGATTGGTTGACCGACGGCGAACTAGCCCGTTCGGCTCCACAAAAGGACATACACGATATTATTGTCCTCGATCTAGGTCTGCCTAAAATTGACGGGCTTGAGCTTTTACGACTTTGGCGTAGCATGGGACATACCATGCCCATAATCATCTTAACCGCAAGAGGTACCATCGACCAACGAGTGGAAGGTTTAAACCTTGGGGCAGATGATTACCTTGCCAAGCCCTTTGCCCTGTCCGAGCTTACAGCCCGCCTACGAGCTTTACAACGTAGAAATGCCGGACAAAGCAGTCCTTTACTTGAACATGGTAAAGTGAGCCTTGACCCACAAAAACGAGTGGCATACTTAAGTGGAAAACCCATAAATCTAACCCCAAAACTCCTCATTTTACTTGAAGTATTCTTATTAAATAAAAATTCTGTGCTTTCACGCAGCCTGCTTGAAGAAAAACTCTACGGTTGGAATGATGACTTAAGCAGTAATGCCGTTGATGTGCATATCCACAAGCTACGGGCAAAACTTGGGGCATCATTTATCAAAACAGTACATGGTATTGGCTATACCTTGGGGAAAGTCGAATGAAATTTTATATCCTTCATATTCGGCAATGGAGCTTAACAGCGAGGCTTTTATGCTTTTTCGCCATAATTTCCTTAATGGCTTGGTTAATTGCCACGCTCATTGCGGTGACAACAAGCACAAAATATATTAAAACTTTTTTTGATACGCAACAAATACTCTTGGCCAAAACTCTGTTAAATATAGGGCCTGACTTACACAGTTCAGAACTGCCCCCCACTAAACTACTCTTACCTTTTGGTGATGATAAAGAGCTCAAACAAGAAGATGACGATGCTCTTGGTTTTGCACTCTTTTCTGCCCAAGGAGACGTTCTGCTCACTGATGGTCAAGACGGAAAGGATTTTCCTTTTTTACCCCGGGCAGAAAAATTCTCTAAAGTGAAAGTGGATGGCGACGAATGGCGTATACTTTGGCTACATTCAGCAGACAAAAAACGTATTGTCGCTGTAGGTCAAGAGCTAGAATATCGCAATAATATGATTTTACACATACTTTGGGGACAAATTAGCCCGTGGATAATAATCTTACCTTTCTTACTCCTAGGCTTTGGCTTTGCTCTCTATCGAGAACTGCGCCCTTTACGCATTATAACAAAGGAATTGCACCAACGCAAAGCCCACGATACCAGCCCATTAGTGTATGAAAATATCCCACCTGAAATACAACCATTGATAAACTCATTAAATATACTTTTTGAGCGAATAGGTAAACTGCTAAGCCAAGAACGAGCATTTGTTTCCAATGCCGCTCATGAGCTACGAACCCCCCTTACCGGTTTAAAAATTCAGGCCGAAGTTATGGCAATGTCAGATGAAGACCCACAAGCACAAAAAAAAGCCCTCAAAAAAATACTGCAAGCTACAAATAAATGTAGTCACTTAGTAGAACAATTACTTTTGCTTTCACAGTTGGAAAGTAAATTTAGCAGCAATGTCGCTGAAAATATGTATATGCTTGAACCATTACATTGGGAAAAACTCATCCAAGATGCCTGCCATGAAAGCCAAGACCAAGCCGAAATGAAGCACATTCAGCTAGGCTATACCATCCATAGTATACCTGTCGATAAAATGGGACTGCCCACACTTTGGAGCATAGTTTTAAGGAATATACTGGATAATGCCATACGCTACACGCCGGAGGGGAACAAGGTACATATCACCCTGAGTACGGATAAAATATGTGTTGAAAATAATGGTATCAGCATTGATGAAAGCGTTTTGCCACAACTTGGTCAACGATTTTATCGACCACCTGGACAAGATGCCTCCGGTTCCGGTCTTGGCCTTGCCATTGTTAATCATATCATAACATTACATGGAGCAAGATTTTCCATCAGCAATAAAGCTCAAACGAAAATTCATGCACATAATGCAGGTACCACGAAAGCAGACAATGCTGTGCTGGCTTGTATATATTTTTAATCTTTGACTTAATCTTAAATCTTGAGTAATCTTTCGATGCTTAGCAGTAAATTCATATTTTAAAATAATTACACAGATAAGGTCTTATTCCAATCTAAGTTTCAGATTAATACAAATAAAACTAGTGCCTTGCTTCGTCCAAAAATTAAGGAAAAGCTGATTAAATAGAATTA
>CAYJHV010000281.1:0-2759 GCA_964369825.1 uncultured Desulfovibrionaceae bacterium
ATGCCAGAGGAAGCTTTGATTCTTTGCACAGCTTCATTGCCCGTGGATTGCCGGCGGCAGGGCTTGGATTTTTGTACGATACCCTCGGTGAAAGCGTGCCTGACAGCAATCTTTTTGAAACTTACGGACTTATTGCCGAAAAGTTTACCGTGGCTACGGACAGCTCCTTCATAATTTTTCATATTAACCCCAAGGCACGTTTTCATGATGGCAAAGCCATTACAGCTGAAGATGTTGCCTTTACTTTTCATATGTTAATGGAAAAAGGCGCTCCCAATTACAAGCAATATTATGCTTCGGTGGAAAAAGTGGAAGTGCTTAATCCGCTTGAAGTACGCTTTACCTTCAAAGAAAAAAATAATCGAGAATTGCCGCTTATTTTGGCGCAATTGCCGGTACTTCCCAAGCATTATTGGCAAGATAAAGATTTTTCTGCGCCAAGCTTAGAGCCTCCCCTCGGTAACGGTGCGTATAAAATTAAAGACTTTGATCCCGGCAGTTCCATTGCATATGAACGAGTGCAAGATTATTGGGCAAAGGATTTGCCTTCAAATAAAGGACGTTATAATTTTGATACGGTTTTATATGAGTATTATCGAGATGTAACCGTTGCCAGAGAAGCTTTTAAAGCCGGTGCATTTGATTTGTATGTGGAAAGCACTGCCAAGGCATGGGCTACGGCCTACACCGGCAAAGCCATAGAGCAAGGGCATATTAAACGTGAGGAGGTGCAAACCAATCGTTCTCAGGGTATGTACGGCTTTTTCTTCAATGCACGTCGTCCTGTTTTTGCTCATGTGCAAGTACGTGCTGCCATTGCCCGCCTTTTTGATTTTGAATGGACAAATAAAGCTTTATTTTACGATGCTTATACTCGCTCAAACAGTTATTTCAGCAATAGTGAATTGGCAGCGACAGGTCTGCCCTCAGAGGCAGAAAAAGCCATTCTCAATGAATATAAAGACCAATTGCCGTCGGCGATTTTTACCGAAGCATTTATTCTTCCCAAAAATGCAGGCGATGGCAATATTCGTAATGTTATGCGTCAGGCTTTGATGGAATTACAAAAAGCAGGTTGGACTTTGCAAGATGGGGTTATGAAAAATGCCGAAGGTAAAGCCTTGACCTTTACCTTACTGCTCAATTCTAACACTTTACAGCGTGTGATTTTGCCTTTTCGTGAAAATTTAGGACGTTTGGGTATAACTTTGAATGTGGCCATGGTGGACCAAACCCAATATGTGAATCGAGTGCGTAATTTTGAATATGATATGATTTTGAGCCGCATTCCGCAATCCAATCATCCCGGTAATGAACAACGCAATTATTTTACTGCAAAGTCTGCGGACATAAAAGGATCTCGCAATTATTCCGGCGTAAAATCTCCCGTGGTGGATGCCCTTGTGGAACGTATTATTACTGCCAAAAATCGTGAGGAATTAGTTAATCTAACCAAGACATTGGATAGGGTACTTTTATGGGGGCATTATGTCATTCCCGGTTGGTATTCTTCCTCCTCGAGGGTGGCATTTTGGAATAAATTTGCACATACGAAAATCCCTCCCAAAAATGGCATTGATTATTTTTCGTGGTGGATAGATACGGATGCGGAAAAAAAATTACATGAAGCCGACACAGGATATGGTAATTAAGTATGTCTTCCTATGTTTTTCGTCGTCTTTTATGGCTTATTCCAACTTTTTTGGGTATCATTACCTTGAACTTTTTCATCATTCAATCGGCACCCGGCGGTCCGGTGGAGCAATATCTTTTAAAGCTTGAAGGCAATGATTCCAGCTATATGGATCGCATTGGCGGTGAAGGCAGCGATGCCGGTATGGGCGGCAGTCAAGAGCAGCAAAATATAGGCGACGGTGAAAATTCTTTATATAAGGGTTCTCGAGGTTTAACGCCGGAAGTGGTGGCTGCCGTTGAAAAAATGTATGGCTTTGACAAACCCATTGGCGAGCGTTTCTTTATTATGCTTGGCAATTACCTCACCTTTGATTTTGGCGACAGTTTTTTTAAAGGGCGCAGCGTTATACAGCTCATCGGAGATGCTTTGCCCGTCTCCATTTCATTGGGAGTGTGGAGCACTTTACTTATTTATTTCATATCCATACCCCTTGGTATTCGGCGTGCGGTGAAACATGGAACTAAATTTGATGCGGTGACGGGAACTCTTGTGGTTATAGGTGATGCCATTCCCGGATTTTTATTTGCCGTTTTGCTCATAGTCCTTTTTGCCGGTGGCAGTTATTGGAATATTTTCCCCATTCGTGGTCTTGTGTCCGCTGATTTTCATGAACTTTCTTTGCTTGGCAAAATCGGCGATTATTTTATGCATATGGCTTTACCTATAACCGCCATGACCATAGGTGGTTTTGCAACCTTGACCACATTGACCAAGAATTCATTTTTGGATGAAATTCATAAACAATATGCCACCACGGCTTTGACTAAAGGTTTACCCATGAAAGAAGTGCTTTATAAGCATATATTTCGCAATGCCATGCTTATTGTTATTGCCGGTTTCCCATCGGCATTTATTGGCATGTTTTTTACGGGATCTTTGCTCATAGAAGTGATTTTCTCCTTGGATGGTATAGGTTTACTTGGATTTGAAGCTGCCATGACCAGAGATTATCCTGTCATGTTTGCCACTTTATATATTTTTACTTTGCTTGGGCTTGTGATGCGTATTGTTTCGGACATAACCTATTCCTTGGTGGATCCACGTATTAATTTTGCCGGCAGGG
>CAYJHV010000282.1:0-2744 GCA_964369825.1 uncultured Desulfovibrionaceae bacterium
TCTATTATCTAATCTTCATAATAGGAATTTTAAATAGCTGTTTTACTGTGAAAATCTATCGCCTAAATTCCCCTCCCGCGGAGGGGTGGCAGCGGAGCTGACGGGGTGGTTTTCTGTAATTCTATTTAATCAGCTTTTCCTTAATTTTTGGACGAAGCAAGGCACTAGTTTAGTAATAATTTCTTCGGGGGGGGCGTTTGCGTTAGCGAGCTTTACGCAAATCGAGAGCAACGCAAAATTTTTGGCGCTAGCAAAAAGTTTTCCCCCAAGAAAATTAAAATCGGAATCAATGACCTAACACATATTTGAGCTACTTCATTTTTTCATTGCCACCACTGCAAAAAGTGTATATATTTGCCTAATTACATTGAGCGTTAGGTTCTAGAAATTAAATATTGGAAGTTTGCCATGGATAAAACCTCTCTTTTAAGTTCCCAAGAGCAAGTGGAAATCACCGCTTCTGTGGAGCGTATTGTTTTTCACAATGCCGAAAATGGTTACACTGTTTTACGCTTGAGCATACCTAAGAGTAAAGATACGCTCACGGCGGTAGGACATATTTCCGATCCCAAGGTGGGAGTTCAGTTGCATATGAGTGGGAAATGGGTGCAGAATCAACGCTTTGGGCGTCAATTACATCTGGAAAGCTATGAAGAGGTTTTGCCGGCATCCACAGAAGGCATAAGGTTATACCTTTCCTCCGGCTTACTTAAAGGCGTGGGACCACATATGGCCGGAAAAATTGTGGAGGCTTTTGGTACAGAAACCATTCGCATTTTAGATGAAGAACCTCAAAAACTTTTGAAAATAGCCGGAATCGGTCAAAAAAGCTATGATAATATTGTGAAAGGTTGGGCGGCGCATCGTGGTGTACGAGAATTGATGATTTTCTTACAACCTCATGATATTACAGCAAATTATGCCATACGCATCTATAAGCATTATGGCGTTGGTGCTTTGGAAATCATTAAAGAAAATCCCTATCGCATGGCCATGGATATTCGAGGCATCGGTTTTTTATCAGCGGACAAAGCAGCACAAAAATTAGGTTTTACCAAGGATAATCCTTTACGTGCCGAAGCCGGGCTTTTATATACTCTTTCCAAATGTTGCGATAATGGGCATGTATATATGCCGCAAGAAAAACTTGTAAATATGACTTCGGAAACCCTTGAAGTTACGTATGATATGGTGGAAAATGCCATTGATGGTTTGCAAAGACAAGAACGCATTGTTTGTGAAGAAATGGATGGAGAATTAGGGATTTTCTTGTCCCGTTTTCATCATTATGAAAGTAAAATTGCCTTTTATTTGAAACGTATCATTCATTCACCCAAATCTGTTCGTTTTGACAATGCCGATGCCTTGGTGGAAAATGTCCTTGCGCATTTACCCATTACCCTTGCGCAAGAACAAAAAGAAGCTGTGTTTACGGCAAGTAAGTCAAAAGTTATGGTGCTTACCGGAGGCCCCGGTACCGGAAAAACCACCATTATCAATGCTATTATTCAACTTTTCAATGAGGTCAAAGCAAAAATTCTTTTGGCAGCTCCCACGGGACGTGCGGCAAAGCGCATGTCGGAAGCCACCAAACGTGAAGCTAAAACCATACACAGGCTTTTGGAATATAATCCCGGTGAAGACGGTTTTGCTCGCAATGAAGACAATCCTCTGGCTTGTTCACTCCTCATAGTTGATGAAGCCTCCATGATGGACACCATGCTTTTTTATCATTTGCTCAAAGCGGCACCGCTTGGGACAACGCTTATTTTTGTGGGCGATGTGTATCAATTACCTTCAGTGGGTTCGGGCAATGTGCTCAAAGATATTATTGCTTCGGAAATGTTGCCTGTGGCGGAACTTACCGAAATTTTTCGCCAATCGGCACAAAGCGAAATCATCCGCAATGCGCACTACATCAATAGAGGCGAAGTTCCGTCTTTGGAATCCAACAAGGATAAACTCAGCGATTTTTATTTTATCCGGCAATCCGACCCGGAAAAAGTTGCCACAATGCTGGTAGAATTGGTAAAAAATAATATTCCCAATCGCTTTGGCTTTGATTCTGTGGAAGACATTCAAGTGCTTACTCCCATGCACAAAGGAAGCGTGGGGTCAGAAAATATGAATAAACTTTTGCAAGACGCACTTATTCGCAATAAAAATTTGAAGATTACTCGTGGTGAGAAAATATTTTATCGAGACGACAAAGTTATGCAAATACGCAATAATTATGATAAAGACGTGTTTAATGGCGATATTGGGCGCATTATTGTGCTTGACCCCAAAGAGCGAACGCTTACCGTGCGCTACGATGAACGAAATGTTACCTATAATTTTGATGAATTAGATGAAATTGTCCTTGCCTATGCCATTTCCATTCATAAATCACAAGGTTCGGAGTATCCTGCGGTGATTATCCCCATTATGACACAGCACTATATGCTTTTACAGCGCAATCTTATCTATACCGGCGTTACCCGAGGCAAAAAACTTGTGGTGCTTGTGGGTGAGAGCAAAGCACTGAGCATGGCCATACACAATAACAAAACCCAAAAACGCTTCACAAGGCTATGTCAACGCTTAAAAGTGAATGCGAAAGCTAACCCCACGTGATTCCGATTGTGTTAATAGTTATCATTAAGATTAAAGTTTTCTGAGTGATTTGATTTTTTTAGAGATTAAAAAGTTTATTTTAACTATAGCTTACGATGAACAAAAATTACTTCGCCGCAGGCCGGACT
>CAYJHV010000283.1:0-2744 GCA_964369825.1 uncultured Desulfovibrionaceae bacterium
CCGATGACCCTAAGGCAAGTTATCGTAATACTGTTATTTTCTTACCAAGTTCTGTGGACAGATCCCCTTGCGGTACGGGAACATCGGCTCGTGTTGCTTCTTTATTTGCCAAAGGAGAACTTAAGCTCAATGAAGAATTTATTCACGAAAGCGTCATCGGTACGCAATTTACAGCACGTATTGTACAAGAAGCAAGCGTTGGCGGCTATAAAGGTGGCGTACCGGAAGTTTGCGGCTCTGCGCACATAACGGGTTTAAATAAATACATTATCAATCCCGAAGATGACGCATTGGCCTTGGGTTTTAGACTGGATTAGCAAGCAAGCATATTTTCATAAATATTCCATAAGTAAAGAGTTATTGTTGGTATGAAATAATATCTGCTGCCGACGAAAGCCTTTGAAAAGCAAAATGAACTTAAAATTTGTTAAAAATTTACTGTAAAACATATACTAAGGGATGAGCGTATGTATTCTTACTTTGCACAATTTATACCTCAAGAGGATGGGAAAATATGTGTATATTTCCCGGATATTGACACAACCACTTTTGGAAATAATATGGAAGACGCTGTTTTTATAGCTAAAGATGCCTTACGCACGTATATTGAAGTGTGTCTTGAGGAAAAAGACCCCATCCCTAACGCTTCTGATATTCAGACAATAATAGACAAGGCTGAACAATATTGTAAAGATCGGGATATACCTATTTCTAAAGATACGACCTATCAATTTATTCAAGCGGAAGTAACAGAAAAGCCATTAAGAGTAAACATTACTTTTGCACCAAAAATATTAAAATCCATTGATAATGCCGCCAAAGCGCATGGGCTTTCACGTTCGGCATTCTTAACGGTTGCGGCACAAAGTTATATATATAAAAGTATATAAATAAAGAATACGTCAGTAATTGCAATATCTATTTTTACAAATTGATATTGCAATTTAAACACCTTATTTAATGAGAAATATATGCAAACACATTTTAACGATTCTACTAAAAAAGTAAAAATATTTTTTGAAGACACAGAAATGGAAGTGGAAGAAGGTATTTCAGTGGCGGCAGCGGTACTTAAATCGCATGAACGACATACAAGAATCACCGATAAAACCCAAAGCAAAAGAGCACCTTATTGTCATATGGGCATTTGCTTTGAATGCATGATGCACATAGATGGCAAAGCCAATCAGCAAGCCTGCATGATACAGGTACGTGAAGGAATGCAGGTGCATAGGCAGCAAGGTATGACAGATTTTACTGAAAGCCCTAAAAACATACAAAATATGGCTCAAGAAGAAGCCAAAGGAGAAGCTTCATGCACATGCAATGGGATGTCATAGTTGTTGGAGCAGGACCTGCCGGCATGTCCGCTGCCATGCAATGTGCTCAGCAAGGTTTACAAGTGCTGGTTTTGGACAGACAAAAAGAGGCTGGGGGACAAATTTGGAAAAATGCCGGTTCTGCCGGTGCGAAAAAGGTACGCTTTTTGGGCAGTGAGTATGCCCAAGGTGCCAAAATTGTACAGACTTTTATGCAGGCAAAGGTCACTTTCATGTCGGGTGCGCACGTATGGCATGTGGCAGGTAAGAGTCTTTGTGTGAGTATAGAAGGAAAAAGTTATTATCTTACGGCAAAAGCCATTCTTTTGGCCACCGGAGCCATGGAGCGTCCTGCTCCCATTCAGGGTTGGGAACTTCCCGAAGTTATGGGTGCCGGAGCCTGTGATATTCTCTTAAAATCCGCCGGCATAACGCCTGCATCTCCCGTTGTTATTTGCGGTAACGGTCCTCTGATTTTACAAACACTTGCCCATCTTTGTCATTTGAATGTTCCCGTGAGCGGTCTTATTTTAACGGGGAAATTTCAAAAAAATGCGTGGAGTGCTTTTTTAAATGCCCATAAAATCTTAGGCAGACCTTTGTATTTTATGCATGGTATGGGATTTTCTCTACAGGCTGTGCTCAAAAAAATCCCTACTTACCTCAATGCACAAGACATAAACGTCCAAAATAGCGGTGAAGAAAATGGAATTGTCGTAGATTTTACCGCTCAAGGAAAAGCTCGCAAACTTCATGCGCAAACTTTGCTTGTACATGAAGGTATCATTTCCGAAACACGTATCACGCAACTTGCCAAGTGTCGTCACGTATGGAATACAAAAAACCTTTATTGGCACGCCGATGTAGATATGTGGGGTCACAGCAATGTGAGTGGTCTTTTTGTAGCTGGTGATATAGCTGGTGTGCGCGGTGCAGAAGCTGCACTTGCCACAGGTAATTTGGCAGGACTTGGCATTTGTGCCGATCTTGGAAAAATCACTCAAAGTGAGCGTGATGCCAAAGCCAAGACATATGAGCGTACCCTCATGCGCTGTCAGTGGATGCAAGATTTTACCGATGCGCTTTTCACGCCAAATCCTGCAAGGCTTTTACCGCATGATGAAAGCATAGTTTGCCGTTGCGAAGAAATCAAAGCTAAAGAATTAAAGGATATTATCTTGAGCGGTTGCTATTCCCCCGATGCGGTCAAATCTCAAAGTCGTTCAGGTATGGGAATGTGTCAGGGACGTATGTGCGCAAGCTCTGTGGCAAATCTCATCGCCAATGTTCACGGCATACCTTTGGAAAAACTGAATCCCTATACAGCAAGACCACCACTTTTTCCCATGGAAATTGGAGAATTAGCCGAAATGTCCATGCCAAATATTGGCTTATAACAATTTCATTTTTCTACAGCAAAGGCTT
>CAYJHV010000284.1:0-2741 GCA_964369825.1 uncultured Desulfovibrionaceae bacterium
AGGGAGAAAGAAAAACCGGATACGTGGCTACTTTCAAGGAGTATCTAAGTGCTTATAGCAATTCCAAGTGGAATTCTATAAGCACTAACCACTGCAAAAATAAGCATCAACCATTCAAGAAAAGTGAGAAAAAAATATGCTGACCAACAACAATTCCAGAGCACTTTTCAACGGCAATGACCTTACCACAGACTTTCCCTTTAGCTTCAAAGTGTGGGATAAAAATGAGCTTTTGGTGGAGTACACCGACAAAGAGGGTAATACCTATACAGCTTCCGGTTGGTCGGTGAATCTTACAGACAGCGGCGGTACCGTGAGTTATCTCTTAAACGGTGCGCCCTTACCAAGTGGTTATAAACTGGCCATCTTGCGTTCCATGCCCTTTAAACAAGAAGTGGATTTGATTACCGGTACACGTTTTGATCCGGAAGTTGTTGAAAATGCACTGGATAAAGCAACGGCAGAACGCCAACAGCTTTTTGAAATGACCAGTCGTGCATTGCTTGTTCCGGCATATGAAGACAATCCCGGCGACTTCATAGGTAAAATTTTTGAAGCGGCAGAAAGCGCAAAGCAAAGTGCCATACTTGCGGAAAAAAATGCAGAACTGACCAATCACGGTGTTTTAGCTCCTGTAAGTGCGACGGGAGCAAATACGCCTCGCATACTTGCCGATCGTTTTGCCGATGTCCTCAACGCCAAAGACTTTGGTGCGATGGGCGACGGGGTAACAGACGATACCGAAGCTGTACAAGCCTTATTTGTGTATGCAAATTCTTTGAATCATCACACAGTTATCGAATTTCCGGCAGGAACATACATAATCAATGACAGTGTGGACTTTGGCGGCGACATAACAGTAATGGCCTATGGTGCCACTTTTAAGCCCTCCATAAGCACTGATTTATTCAGCGTGTTTAGGTCAATCTTGGGCTACACCAAAACGTATCCCCAAACAGCACAACAAGGGCATGGCAATATTTACTGGTATGGTGGTGTCGTTGACATGAACGCTCACACGCTCAGCCGAGACATTGCACGCCAAGCCTTTTATATTGCCCATGCGCATAACGTAACCTTTACCGATGTTCATATTTTAAATTGCGCCAGAGTTCACAGTTTTGAAATAAAATCTTGTGACGACATCAGCTTGCATAATTGCGTATTTAAAGAACTATACAAGCCTGTTATCGACAACTATTATCCGGGTATGCTGCAAATTGATCCCGGCGTGCCAACCGGAGCCGGAACAGATGTTATCTACTATAATCCTGATGGCATAACATGTCATAATATAGGGATTTATAACTGCATTTTTGATTGTACCGTATCAAAAAGCTTTGGTGCCATTGATATTCATGACCCCGAAATCGGTTTTGTATGCATAGGCCTGACCATTAAAGATTGTACCTTTATAGGCATGGACGACTATGCCGTTCAGGTGGACAAAGTGGATTCTTGCAGCATCATAAATAGTCGTTTTTATAATGTTAAGAATGCCGCTGTACATATTTGGCATGGGAAAAATTGCGTGGTTGAAGGTAATGTTTTCATAGGCGCCTATGATATCATAGTTAATTCGGATCAATCATGGTCGCATATTATCATGGACAGAGTTTCCTCCGGCAGTGTGTGCAATAATTATGTGGAAGATAGGTCCATATACATTGTGGGCATTGATAGCGCAAAATCAAATAACATACTGGTATACGGAAATAGAATAGTCTTTAAGACCGATACCATACGAGATTGCGCAATTTATTGCCTCAGATCTAACAATATCACCATGGAAAATAATATTGTTGAAGCCATGGGTACAGTGCCTTCAAATTTTAGCAAATATAGATTTTCAGAAGGCAGTGAAAATATTACCGTACAGGATATACGAGATTTTTCACTGCTAACCTATACAAATTCCTCTACCAATTCAAACATTTTTACTCCAAAGGTGCTGTCTCCCATACATATTCAAAGCACGGACGTATATTTAAGACCTAATATCACCTTCGAAGGTTATTTTAGAATAGATAGGGTAGATGCGGACGGACTCACCACGGCAAGGTCTTTGTTTATCAATGCCGCCGGCGATATAGCCCCCGGTGAAGACAATAAAACTAATTTAGGTGCGGCTTACAATCGCTGGAAGCAAGTCTTTGCTGCCACTACCACCATAAGTACCTCTGATGAAAGAGAGAAAACACATATTGACAACATACAGCCTGCTTTATTCCAAGCGTGGGAAAAGGTACAATATAAACAATTTCTCTTCAAGGATGCGTACAGCGAAAAAGGCGACAATGCCCGCATTCACATCGGACTTATTGCACAACAAGTGAAAGAAGCCTTTGAATCTGAAGGACTTGATGCTTTTCGATATGGTTTGCTTTGTTATGATGCGTGGGAGGATGAGTATAATTTTATTACAGAAAATGAAGGGGATGACACAGAAATTCAAGCCACAAGAGAACTTGTTCATTCTGCCGGTAATCGTTACGGCATACGCTACGAAGAAGCGCTGGCTCTTGAGTGTGCGTATTTACGCTGGAAGCTTGAAAACGCACAAAGTTAAATGAGTTATTTGGTTAATGATGCGGTGATAGCATTGTTTTGCGTACTTTAGTACCTTGTTTTGCTCAAAAGGATTGATTTAAATATATTAGTGCTTACAAAACCTCCCCCCGGCACGAAGTGCCGGGGGGAGGGACAGAATAGAAGATATTTAAAACAGTATTTTTGAACCA